>CALMNP010000415.1 GCA_937868875.1 uncultured Bacillota bacterium
GGCAGCAGCCAGCTAAGTAACGAACGAAACCGAGTTGCGGGCCGAGTCCAGCACGCCTCGGACGACACCCAGAATCATGGACATGTCGCCCAGCTCTGCCGGGATGACCGGCACCGGATAGGGCGAGTAGCGGTTGACGACGTCCTGTACGGTGGGAAGCAGCACCCGGCGCGCCCCGAGGCATTCGCCTCCCAGCAGCACCACCTCCGGGTTGACGAGCATGGTCATGTTGCAGATGACCACCGCCAGGCGCCGCGCCACGTCCCGCACCACGGCGGCGGCCGCTTCGTCACCGCGCTGGACGGCGGCCATGAAGGCGGCCACCAGCGCCCCCTCCTCGGCCTGGGAGAGTCCTGCGTCGGCCCGGCCGGAGCCGCGCCAGCGGTAGGCCCAGGCGGTGACGGCCGTAGTCTCCTCGAACATCCCCTGGCTGGTCACGGGCGCGGTTCCCATCAGCCCCGGAATCGAGTCCGACCCGGCAGGGCCTTCGGGCGGCTCAGCGGAGGCAATCCACGAGCCGATTTCACCGGCTGCCTGGTGCCGCCCCCGGTGCAGGCGGTGGTCCACCATCAGGGCGGCACCCACGCCGGACCCGATGATGACGGCCAGGGCGTGGCTGGCGCCGTGCGTCGAACCCCGCCAGGTTTCGCCCAGCAGCAGGGCGTTGACGTCGTTCTCCACATGCACCGTAGGACTCAGTTCAGACAGCACCTGGCCAAAGGGCACGTTGTACCAGCGCAGGACCGGGGCCAGGCTGACGACTCCGTCAGGACCCACAATACCCGGAACGGCGGCGCCCACGCCGCGCAGGCGGTCCGGAATCACCTTAGCCCTCTCGAGGAGGCTCCTGCCGAACTGCAGGACCTCCTGGGGCAGGGTGTCGCCCAAACGGGACGGAACCATGCTGTCCGTCAGTAAGGCCTCACCGGCCAGGTCGGACATCACGCCCAGAACCCGGTGGGGTCGGACATCCAGGGCCAGGATGTAGGCCGCGCTCTGGTTGAAGGCGAGGAGAATGGGGCGACGACCCCCGGAGGAACGCCCCGCCCCTATTTCCTGCACTAGCCCCGCCTCCACCAGGTCGGCCACCAGCCTTGAGATGGAAGGCGCGGACACGCCGGTGTGCGCGGCCAGGTCGGCGCGCGACAGCGTCCCGTGCTTCTGCAGGATATCGAGGATGAGCGTCCGGTTGATCTGGCGAATCAGACCTGGCCTGCCGGGAAGGTGATCAGACACGCCTGGACCCCCCTGGTGCCGCACGTTTCAGCCGGTCCCCAGATAGGGAGTGGCGCCGCGCGAAGATCTGAAACAACTTACTTAGTTACTATTGGTAATTTACCTGAGAAAGTGATTCGCCACCACAGGGCGATTTCCCTCCCTGAATGGAAACGGAAACGTCTCCGCTCCCTATGGCTAATCTTGCCAGGGGCGGCGGGAACGGGTATCGTTGAACTAGTTGTCCCGTATCCTAATGCGGACGGGATGAGTAACAGTGACGGGGCTGCCCTCCGCCGCGCCGGTCCTTCGGCGCGGAGAGTCCAGCCCCGTGTGAATAATACGAGGGAGGTCAGGCGACGTGACGGCACCGACTCAGCACGCGCTGCCCCGGCGCAGCGAGATGCCCGCCGAAGCCAAGTGGCGGCTGGAGGACATGTACTCCAGCAACGACCAGTGGGAAAAGGACTTCAAGCAGGTTCGGGAACTCCTGCCGCAAATCAGTTCCTACCAGGGCAAGCTCATGGCCTCGGCGGACCATCTGCTGGCCGGCCTCCAGCAGCGGGACCGCATCAGTGAACTGGCGGAGCGGCTCTACGCCTACGCCCGCATGCGGCGGGACGAGGATAACACCGTTGCCACCTACCAGGCCATGACCGACCGGGCCACGGCTTTGCTGACCGAGGTCGGCGCCGCCACCGCCTTCCTGGCGCCGGAGATCCTGGCGGCGGAGCCGGAGCAGGTCGAGCAGATGCTCAACGAGAACGCAGGCCTGCAACTGTACCGTCAGGACTTGGAGGACACCCTCCGGCACAAGCCTCACACGCTGCCCACCGAACAGGAGCAGCTGCTCGCCCAGACCGGGGAGATGGCCCACGCCCCTCACACGATCTTCAACATGCTCAACGATGCGGATATGAAGTTCCCCACCATCCGCGACGAGGATGGCAACGAGGTGCAGCTGACCAAGGGGCGGTACGCCCACTTCCTGGAGAGCCAGGACCGCCGCGTGCGCAAGGACGCCTTTGAGGCCATGTACGGCACCTATGAGAAGTACCTGAACACCCTGGCCGCCACCTACGCCGCCAGCGTCAAGAAGGACGTCTTCTTCGCCCGGGTGCGCAACTACCCCTCGGCGCTGGAGGCCTCCCTCCACGAGGACAACGTGCCCGGCAGCGTCTACACCAACCTGATCGAGACGGTGCACCGCCACCTCCCCGCCCTGAACCGCTACCTGAAGGTGCGCAAGAACCGGCTGGGCCTGGATGACCTCCATATGTACGACCTCTACACCCCCATCGTCAGCGGCGTCGATCGCAAGATTCCTTTCGAAGAAGCGGTCGCCACAGTGGAGAAGGCCCTGCAGCCTCTGGGCCAGGAGTACCTGACGACCCTCAAGGAAGGTCTGCGCAGCCACTGGATCGACATCTATGAGAACGAGGGCAAGACCGGCGGCGCCTACTCCTGGGGCAGCTACGGCGTGCACCCCTTCGTGCTCCTCAACTACCAGGACAACACGGACAACATGTTCACCCTGGCCCACGAGATGGGCCACGCCATGCACAGCCACTTCACCCAGGCAACACAGCCATACGTCTACTCCCATTACACCATCTTCGTCGCCGAGGTGGCGTCCACGTTCAACGAGAACCTGCTGATGCACCACCTGCTGCAGCGGACCAAGGACCCGAAGGAGCGGCTCTACCTCATCAACCACCACCTGGAGGCCTTCCGCACCACGGTCTTCCGCCAGACCATGTTCGCCGAGTTCGAGATGATGACCCACCGGTCGGTCGAGGAGGGCGAGGCGCTCACGCCCGAGCTGCTCTGCTCCATCTACCGCGACCTGAACCAGAAGTACTACGGCGCCGAGGCCGTGGTGGACGAACAGATCGCCCTGGAGTGGTCGCGCATCCCCCACTTCTACACGCCGTTCTACGTCTACAAGTACGCCACGGGCTACTCGGCGGCGACGGCCCTGTCGCAGCAGGTCCTGAACGAGGGCGACCCGGCCGTAAAGCGCTACCTCAACTTCCTCAGGAGCGGCTCCGTCGACTACCCCATTGGACTGCTGAAGGGGGCCGGCGTGG
>CALMNP010000416.1 GCA_937868875.1 uncultured Bacillota bacterium
GCCGTAAACTTCTCCGCCTCCAGCACGCGGGCGGCCACCGCGCGCTTGAGCCCGATCACGTTCACCGGGTTCGGCACGCGCATCAGCTTCTTCAGCACGGAGAGGTTGGTGCGGAGGGAGTCACCCTCCTCCAGGGCCGCCAGGGACTCGCGGGCCAGGACGCCGATCCGCTCGAACGCGTCATGGACGTAGGCCGTGGCCATGTCGATCTTGGCCTGGGCGGCCTCCAGACCCGCACCAGCCAGAGCCTTCTCCGCCCGCACCAGGGCGGACTCCATGGCGAAGATCTCGATGCCGATGTCGGCCATGTTGGCCAGCAGCTCCTGCTCGTCGTTCAAGGCCTGCTGGAACTTCTGCACGCCCAGGCCGGCCACCATCAAGAAGGCCTTCTTGGCCATGTTCAGCAGGTGCTTCTCCTGGGCCAGGGGGGCGTCGTCCAGGTCCGGCGGCATGAGGGCCATCAGCTCGTTCTGCAGGGCCATGATGGCCTGCATCAGGGGCAGCTCGCCCTTCATGGTGCGGCGGACCAGGGTGCCGGGCACGAGCATGCGGTTGATCTCGTTGGTGCCCTCAAAGATGCGGTTGATGCGCGAGTCGCGGTAGATGTGCTCGATCTCGTACTCCTGCATATAGCCGTAGCCGCCGTGGATCTGGACGCCTTCGTCGGCGACGAAGTCCAGGGTCTCGGAGCCGAAGACCTTGTTGATGGAGCACTCGATGGCGTATTCCTCGATGGCCTTGACGGCCTGGCGGCCGGCGTCGGGGGCGGTGGTGTCGATGTCGTGCAGGCCGGCGTCCAGGAGCCCGGCGGTGCGGTAGACCGTGCTCTCCAGGGCGTAGGTCTTGATGGCCATGTCGGCCAGCTTCCCCTGGATCAGTCGGAAGGAGGCGATGGGCTTGCCGAACTGCTGTCGCTCCTTGGCGTACCTGGCGGAGATGGCGATGGCCTCCTTGGAGGCGCCGACGCAGCCGGCGGCCAGCTTCCAGCGGCCGATGTTGAGGATGTTGAAGGCGATGACGTGGCCGCGGCCGATCTCGCCGAGCACGTTCTCCACCGGAACCTGGCAGTCCTCGAGGATGACGGACCGGGTGGAGCTGCCCTTGATGCCCATCTTCTTCTCCTCGGGGCCGGTGGAGAGGCCGGGGAAGCCCTTCTCCACGATGAAGGCGGTGAACTTCTTATCGTCGCCGTCCACCTTGGCGTAGACGATGAACACGTCAGCGATGCCGGCGTTAGTGATCCACTGCTTGGTGCCGTTCAGGACGTAGTGCTTGCCGTCCTTGGACAGCACGGCGGTGGTCTTGGCGCCCAGGGCGTCGGAGCCGGAGCCCGGCTCGGTCAGGGCGTAGGCGGCGATCTTCTGGCCGGAGCCCAGGGCCGGCAGGTACTTCTTCTTCTGCTCCGGCGTGCCGAAGAAGACGATGGGCAGGGTGCCGATGCCGGAGTGAGCGCCGTGGGTCAGGGACCAGGAGCCGCCCTTGACGATGTTCTCGGTGATCAGGGTGGTGGAGACCTTGTCAAGGCCCAGGCCCTCGTACTCCTCCGGGATGTCGGAGGAGAGCAGACCCAGCTCGCCGGCCTTCTTCATCAGGTCGACGGAGTGCTCGAAGTGGTGCTCCTCGATGGCCGCGGCCAGGGGCCGGACTTCCTTCTCCACGAAGTCGGCGGCGGTCTCGGCGATCATCTTGTGCTCGTCGGTGAAGTCCTCGGGCGTAAACACGCCCTCCGGGTCGGGGTAGTCCAGGAAGAAGCTCCCACCCTTGTACTTTTCAATCGCCACGCTCGTACCCTCCTCTTTCTACACGAACTCCAGCACGCCCGCGGCGCCCATGCCGCCGCCGACGCACATGGTCACCAGGCCGTAGCGGGCCTTCTGCCCGGCGGCGCGCCGGCGCAGGGCTTCGTGGATGATGGTCGCCGTCAGCTTGGCGCCGGTGCAGCCCAGGGGGTGGCCCAGGGCGATGGCGCCGCCGTTGACGTTGACGATGGCCGGGTTCAGCTCCAGGGACTTGATGACCGCCAGGGACTGGGCGGCGAAGGCCTCGTTCAGCTCCACCAGGTCCAGGTCGGCCACGGTGATGCCGGCCAGGGCCAGGGCCTTGGGCACAGCGGCGATCGGGCCGATGCCCATCACGTCCGGGTCGACGCCGGCCGCGGCGAAGGCGCGAACCACAGCCAGGGGCTTCAGCCCCAAGGCAGAGGCCCGCGAAGGGGACATGACCACGGAGGCGGCGGCACCGTCGCTGGTCTGCGAGGAGTTGCCTGCGGTGACGGTGCCCTTCATGTGGAAGGCGGGCTTCAGCTTGCCCAGGGCCTCCAGGGAGGTGTCGTAGCGTACGCCCTCGTCGGTGTCGAAGGTGATCTCCTCCTCCACCACCTTCTTGCCGTCGAGGCGGGCGCGCACCACCGGCACGGGGACGATCTCGTCCTGGAAGTGACCGGCCTTAATGGCGGCGCCCGCCGACCGGTGAGAGGCCAGGGCAAAGCGGTCCTGATCCTCACGGGTGATGCCGTAGCGGCGGGCAACCTCCTCCGCCGTATGGCCCATGCCCATGTAGGAGGCCGGGTACTCGCTGATCAGGTAGGGGTTGGGGGCGGGTTTGAAACCGCCCATGGGGATGCGGCTCATGGACTCGACGCCGCCGGCCACCACCACGTCGGTCCAGCCGGCCATGATGCTCTGCGCGGCCATGGCGATGGTCTGCAGGCCGGAGGAGCAGAAGCGGTTGACGGTGGCGCCGGGCACGGAGTTGGGCAGCCCGGCCCGCATGATGGCGACGCGGGCCACGTTCATGCCCTGCTCCGCCTCGGGGAAGGCGCAGCCCATCAGGACGTCGTCCACGTCCTTGGGGTCCAGGCCCGGGGTCCGTTCCAGAGCGGCCTTGATCACATAGGCGGCCAGGTCGTCGGGGCGCACGTCCTTGAGGGTGCCCTTGGGGGCCTTGCCCACGGGAGTGCGGACGGCGGTGACAATGACGGCTTCTCGGTTCTTACCCATGTCTCGCACCTCCCTTAATTCCGCAGGGGCTTGCCCTTGGTGAGCATGTGCTGCATCCGGGCCTGGGACTTGGGCGTGCCGATGAGGCTCAGGAAGGCCTCGCGCTCCAGGTCCAGGATGTACTGCTCATCCACCAGGGTCCCCGCCGGCAGGTTGCCGCCCGTCAGGACGAAGGCCAGCTTCTTGCCGATGAACTCATCGTGGTCGCTGATATAGCCGGAGTTCTTCATGTTGTAGAGCCCCAGTTCCAGCACGGCGCGGCCGGCGGCGCCCAGCACGGGAATCTGGCGCGGCCGCGGCGGCGTGTAGCCCAGGCGGTCCATGGCCAGAACGGTCTGCTTGGCGTCCCACAGCTGGTGGTCGGCGTTGACGCTGATCTGGTCGGTGGAACGCAGGTAGCCCAGGGCCTGGGCCTCGCTGGCGCTGGTGGAGACCTTGGCCATGGCCACGGTCTCAAAGGCCCGGTTGACCAGGGGCTGCAGGTCCATGGAGGGGCC
>CALMNP010000417.1 GCA_937868875.1 uncultured Bacillota bacterium
CCACCGTGCCCGGCCCGGGGGAACTGCAGGTGCGCCTGGACTTCGGCGGCGTGGAGCGCGTGGTGCTGGCGCGGACCCTAGTCGTCTCTTAGCGACGGGAAATGGTATACGAGAAAGTCTACGAACTCACTTGGGGCCCACGGATCGGGTCCCACGGGGTAGTGGATATGGTCCTCGATTGGACGAGGATGGTGAACATTCAGGTGAGGCTGTCTGGCAACAGGAGAAGCTTCAGTGGCTAGCGCATTGAAGTCGTATCTGAATACCCATTCGAACTTTCCAGAATAGCACCCGCCATCGGGCTTGCTGAACTGATATTTCCATTTTACCAGGATGTAGTCGTCGTCATCTTCGTACCTTAGCCAAGCCTCCTTAATAAGGAGGTAGTACTGCTTATCCCGGAGATGGAACCCCCTTTCTGGGTCGGTGGTCGATGAGGGGGTAATCTCTCGAATGAAGTAACCCGTATATGGCTGAGGGCGGGTGACCTGCAAGATACCACCTTTGATAATCGGCTCCAACGACCTAGCCCACAGATGCCGACGCTCTTCCACTCTATCCTTCTTCATGGCCTCCACCTCGTCAGAAACGGGCTGAGTTCAACGGCCCTTCGAAGTGGCGCTGGGATAGCGAATACGTCCAGCACAGCGTTATCCAGATTCCTCAGGGCGTCGACATGCCTTGAGACACCGAGGAGCCGGTCCCTCTCTGTCACGGCCTCAGTCAGCCCGACTATCGCATTTTGTACTGCATTTACGCTACCTGCAACGCACGACAAGTCCGCCCCTTCAGGAGGCAATATGGGAAGAGGCTTGATGAACTTACCATAGTATGCATAGTAGCCTCCCTTTCGCTCAACGCTGGTCACAGCGACAAGCCATGAAAACAGGGCACTGTTAAGTAGTCCGAGCAATAGGGATAAGTCTATGGATTCATCGGATTTCTGTGTGAGAAACGTGCCTCCAATTGGGACCATCGTCCCTTCTGGATCAAGGGCGAAACGAGCACGCGGTGCATAGTCCGGACTTAACACCTTGGGAGAACCCGACTGTCGGGGTACGTGTGCCCACGCGTACCAGTCACGAACCTTCGTGCCCCTCCGCATGAGCAAATCCTTGTTTTCAAGAAGATAGGTATAGGCCTTCGGGTAGGATTTTAGTTCATCTTCAGGCATGAGCCCCCGGGAGTTGTACGGAAAGAGGCCAGCCAAGTTCCTAGCAGCAAAGAACGCTGAACGAATGAACCGACCAGGCATTACTGGTTGGAGGAGTTGAGACTCCAGAAGAAGAGGTGATTTGTCACCTGTAAGCGGTGCACAAAGCCAATGGCGATCTGACGCTTTATCCATCAGGCGCATCAGGAAAACGTCGTCCTTAGCGGTTTTGGCTCCCTCTTTAACATTGAACTCAGACTCCAAAGGGTGCCCCACGGCAGTCATGTACTGCCATAATGCGTGCTCTTCGGAATCAAGAAGTAGCCACGGACCTCCCTTTGTCTTCTGTTCAACGATGCCAAAGCGAACGTCACCTACAGGCGAATCGATCATCGAGGACTTCTCAAGTGTGAAAGCTCTACCTTCATCCGTGTCCGGCAAGTCGTAGAAACGTACCATCGCGGGGCGAGCCCTACTTGCCTGGCCGGGTCTCATGACCACAACTGATACGTAATTACTAGTGTCAGGAAAGACGTCCACGTCTGTGAAGTCAACAATCCGAACAATATCATCTGCGATTAGTTTACGGATCGGACTTCCGTGGTGGCCCTTTCCAAGGTTAGACGGCATTACCATCGAAATGGCTCCGTCTGCCTTTAGCAACCGGGACGACAGTTCAAGAAAGAGGTAGGCTAAGTCGTATCGACCGCGAGCAGACTCATACCGCCTTCTAAGCTCGTCTTGGTAGTCGCGGTCTAGCGCCCGGCGACCATCCTTGCTCACAAATGGCGGGTTGCCGACAATCACGTCGAATGTCCCACTAAGATCAGATGTATTATCCATTAACGAGTCACGGCAAACGATATTTCTCTTCAGGTCGGGCAATGAACTGGACTGGTTGAGAGCGGCGAGAGACAGGTTCAACCGCGCTGCCTCCACCGCACGTGGATCTTTATCCCAGCCATACAGACTTTTTTGGAGAACCGCGATCCTGTCCGTGAGTGGTATATCGTTGGTGCTGATTCCTTTTGTCTCTGCCATGGTTGAAATGATCGTTTCAAAGGCGGTAACTAGGAAGGACCCAGAACCGCAAGCAGGGTCAAGGACCTTAGGGAGTACCCCTTTGCTAACAATGGATTTGATTGTGTCAGCAGTCTGCTTCACCACGTAGTGCACTAGGTACCGAGGCGTGTAGTAGATCCCCTCTGTTTTCCGTACCGACCTCAGGTGGGTTCCCGCGAGTCCGAAATGCTGCTGCCCTGCTCTTCTGGACTCACGGACAATCACCGATTCTGGCGAATACGACAAGTACTCTTCATAAAAGGCCCCCAGCAAGTCTACATCTAGCAGTCCGAAGTCTAGTTGAAGGTGGTCAAGTACCGTTGGGGTGTAGAGTCCCGATATAAGCTGCATCGGTGAGAAATCGTTAATCGAATCTAGGTCGGCCGAATCGTCAGGGTGCCCCTGGAAAAGCGTACTATCATATCGCTCCTTTAGGCGGCTAAGGTATGTAAGAAGCGAAGATTGACCGGCATTTGCGGCCCCGAGTAAGCTTTTGGGCGGCTCCCACCCGCGGTCTTCGGCATAACGAGCGAATATCAGGCGAGCAAAGAGCAAGTACAGAGCCGAATCCAGGTCGGTAGTTCTCGATTTGGGGGAATCCGCCAAGACTGCACGTCGCCAAGCCGTAAAATGGCGGAGGAGGTGCTGCACTAATGTCGGACCCCAAGACTCCAAAGGTTTCTGCGCCAGGGCATAGCGCTCCAAATCACCCGAGTATAGGGCTGTCGGGTACAAGAAATCCAAATCCGCCAAGGAGCCAATAATCTCGTCCCAGGTGCTAGAGAATACTGGAACAGGCTCTTTGTGCTCAAGAGGCCAGAGTACGTTGTACAGGCCAATACCGTCGTTCGGGTCTACTGAGGCAAGCCACCTGACGTCCTTGTTGTAAGCGAGGGTAAGAGCAGGTAGGAGAGGCTGGCCCCCGCAGAGAACGGCCATGTGGGGAATGTTTTGTGCTCCAAAGAAATCCACTCGGACTCCATGACTCTCAGGGGAGACAACTGGGCCGTCCCAACCTAGGCCGCTCATCACTCGGGCCAAAACGAGGGCTCCATCTTCACAACTGGCCCTACGGAGGCGCCACAGGTCCTCAGCAATAGCGCTGGGCAGTGGCACGCGAAACACCTCCTTTGCTTTCTTCATACCCTAAATTCGACTTCGCTGGCAAAATCCCTCGTATATCCCACAAATTTCTATTATCCTTTTTTGGAGGGACTCCCCGTGCTGACCCGCCTTTACCGGCTGCAGGGAACTGAACAGGACTGGGCGGGGGCCCTGGCGGACGCGGCTCGGGTGCTGCGGTCCGGCGGGCTGGTCGCCTTTCCCACAGAGACGGTCTACGGCCTGGGCGCCAACGCCCTGGACCCGCAGGCCGTTCGCCGCATCTTCACGGCCAAGGGCAGGCCGCAGGACAACCCGCTCATCGTCCACGTCGCCGGCGCGGAGCAGGTCCCTGGGCTGGTGCGCCACATCCCCCCCGTCGCCGAGCGGCTGATGGCGGCGTTCTGGCCGGGGCCCCTGACCCTGGTGCTGCCTCGCCTGGCGGTGGTGCCGCTGGAGGTGACCGCCGGCCTGGAGACGGTGGCCGTTCGCTTCCCCTCCCACCCCGTGGCGCAGGCCCTGCTGCGCACAGCCGGTGTGCCTGTGGCCGCGCCCAGCGCCAATCGCTCCGGCCGGCCGAGTCCAACGCGGGCCGAACACGTCATGGAAGATATGGAGGGCCGGGTAGAGGTCGTGCTGGACGGCGGCCCCTGCGGCGTCGGCCTGGAGTCCACCGTGGTGGACTGCACTTCGTCCCGCCTGCGCCTGCTGCGCCCGGGCGGCGTGACGCCGCAGGACCTGGAACGGGTGGCAGGGCCGGTGGAGGTGGACCCCGGGGTGCTGAAGGTGCGGCGCGCCGAAGACCTGGGCCCAGTGGCCTCGCCCGGCATGAAGTACCGGCACTACGCCCCCCGGGGGGAGGCGACGCTGTTCGAGGGCGACAAGGCAGCCCTGCCGGCGGCCTTGCGAGAAGCGGCCGAAGAGGCGGCGAAACGCGGCCTGACCGTCGCCGTGGTGGCCAGCGACGAGACGCTGGCGGCCTACCGGGGACCCGGGTACCCCATCTCTCTCGGCAGCCGGCGGGACCTCCCGGCCATGGCCTCGAGCCTGTTCGACGCCCTGCACCGCTGCGACCAGGTCGGGGCCGGTCGCGTCCTGCTGGAAGGCGTGGAGCCGGAAGGCGTGGGACTGGCCATCGCCAACCGCCTGCGCCGCGCCGCCGGAGGCCGCGTGGTGCGGCTGTAGCCAGGTCGCGTCCGGCCGAATTGCTGCCCGGATGTTGGCAGTGGTATCATGGGGAAAAGCGAGGTGTCGGTTGCGTGGGACGTCAGTTCACCCTCGCCGAAGCCAACGCCCTGTTGCCCTCGGTTGAACCCCTGCTTCGGCACGTGGTGGCCCTGAAGCGGGAGTACGACGGTAAGAAGAAAGAACTTCAGCATTCCAGGGCTGCGGCCATGTGGAAGGGCCAGTCCGTGGACCGGGACAGCTTCATGGCGGAAGAGACGGAACTGGAGTTTTATGCCGTGGCCTTTCAGGCCGACGCCCTGCGGCTTCAGGAGATGGGCGTGGAGTTGAAGGATCTGGAGACCGGTCTGGTGGACTTCCCCACGCGGGTGCAGGGCGAGGCCGCCTACCTGTGCTGGCGGCTGGGCGAGCCGGAAGTGCTCTTCTGGCACGGGCTGGAGGCCGGCTTTGCAGGGCGGAGGCCCGTGGCGGAACTGCCGGGGGAGGCCCTTCCGGAGCGGGAGCGCGAGAACCGGCAGCTTCCGGACGAGGGGGATTCCGCGTGAAGATCTATACCCGGACCGGCGACGCGGGCGAGACCGGCCTTTTTGGCGGCCAGCGGGTGGGCAAGGACTGCCTGCGCGTCGAAGCCTATGGCGCGGTGGATGAATGCAACGCCGCCCTCGGTTTGGCTGTTTCCACCTGCACCGACCAGGAGCTTCGCGGCCAACTGCAGCAGCTGCAGCGCGAGTTGTTTGACCTGGGCGCCGACCTGGCCACGCCGGAGGACTCCCCCGGGGCGGAACGCGTCCGCCGCATCGAGGCCGCCGCCGCTGCACGACTGGAGGGCCTCATTGATCAGGCCACGCAGGAGTTGCCGCCGTTGACCCGCTTCATCCTGCCCGGGGGCACTCAGGCCGCCTCGGCCCTGCATCTGGCAAGGACGCTGGCCCGTCGGGCGGAGCGGGCCGTGGTGAGGCTGGAGCGGGAAGAGGCCGTCAACCACCAGTGCCTGGTGTATCTCAACCGCCTGTCCGACCTGCTCTTCACCCTCGCCCGGCTGGCCAACCACCGAGCCGGTGAGGCCGAGCCCACCTGGTAGGCGGGTGAACAACATGGGCGAAGGGACTTCCTATCGCGTGCTCCTGGTCTGCAGCGGCAACACCTGCCGCTCCAGCATGGCCGAGGCGCTGATGAAGGAAACTCTAAAGAAGTTATGGCCGGAGGGCGCCCAGCGTGTGGCGGTGGCCTCCGCTGGAACTGCCGCCTGGCCCGGCCAGCCCGCCGCCGACCAGGCCGTGGCGGCGATGGCCGAGCGCGGGCTGGACCTCTCGCCGCATCGGGCCCGACGCCTGGATCAGGTGATGGCGGGCGAATACGCCCTGATTCTAACGATGACCCGCGGCCAGAAGGCCCAGGTTCAGCAAGTGGCCCGGGACGGCGTGCGCGTCTATACCCTGCGCGAATACGCCCGACCCGAGACGGCTCCTGAGCAGAGCGATATCGCCGACCCCTTCGGCCTGTCGCTGGACGTCTACCGCCGCACCGCCGAGGAACTGGCGGCCGAATTGGAACGGGCGGTTCTGCGGCTGAAGAACGAGCTGGAAGGTCCCGCGGCGTTGCCGCCGGGGGACAAGGAGGACAAGACCCCATGAGCATTGCCATCGGCAGCGACCACGCCGGCTTCCCGCTGAAGGAGCACCTGAAGACGGAACTCCAGGCTATGGGCCTGGAGGCGCGGGATTTTGGCACCCACTCCACGGACTCCTGCGACTATCCGGACATCGCCCACGCCGTGTCCCGCGCCGTGGCCCAGGGTGAGTGCGAGTCCGGGATTCTGGTCTGCGGCACGGGCATCGGCATGAGCATCACGGCCAACAAGGTGACCGGCGTCCGCGCCGCCCATGTCAGTGACCCCTACTCCGCCCGCATGGCCCGCGAGCACAATAACGCCAATGTCCTCTGCCTGGGCGAGCGCGTGGTGGGCCAGGGCCTGGCGGGCGACATCCTGCGCGCCTGGCTGGGAGCCTCCTTCGCCGGCGGCCGCCACCAGCGCCGCGTGGACAAGATCGGCCAGGTAGAACTGGAGTACCGCGGCCCCGGCAGGTAGGAGGAATGACGTTGGACCTGGATCGCATTCGCGCCGATATGGGACAAGCCGCCGAGGAACTGCTGTCCGCGGCGAACCTGAAGCCCGGCCAGATTCTGGTGCTGGGCGGCAGCACCAGCGAGGTAGCAGGACAGAAGGTGGGCACGGCCGGCAACCTGGAGATCGCCCACGCCATTCTGGACGGCCTGCTGGACGTGGTGGAGGTCCGTGACGTCCAGCTGGCGGTGCAGTGCTGCGAGCACCTGAACCGCTGCCTGGTGGTCTCCGAGGAATGCCAGGAGCGCTACGGGCTGGAGCCGGTGACCGTCGTCCCCGTGCCCAAGGCGGGCGGCGCTCTGGCCACCGCCGCCATGGAACGCCTGGAGCGGCCGGTGGTGGTGGAGTCCATCCGGGCGCACGCCGGCCTGGACGTGGGCGCCGTGCTCATCGGCATGCACCTGCGTCCGGTGGCCGTGCCCGTTCGTCTGGCCATCCGTCAGATCGGCGACGCCCCGCTCATCGCCGCCCGCACCCGGCCCAAACTGGTGGGCGGCGCGCGCGCTGTCTATCCGGACGCCAACCGTTAGCGTACAACAGGCCCCCCGTGGGGTGCCAGTAAATAGCAGGGCGGGAGCGGTCAAACTGGCCGCGCTCCGCTCGAAGTTCATGGGGAGGAGAACCAATGACCAACATGAAAGTTCGCGTCATGGACCACCCGCTGATTCAGCACAAACTGGCCTTTATCCGCGACGTCAACAC
Source organism: uncultured Bacillota bacterium (assembly GCA_937868875.1). Classification (GTDB taxonomy): domain Bacteria; phylum Bacillota; class Sulfobacillia; order JAMDAP01; family JAMDAP01; genus JAMDAP01. The sequence continues at coordinate 7,329 of CALMNP010000417.1, forward strand.
CACGCCCAAGGAGTTCCGCGAACTGGTGGAAGAGGTCTCGATGCTGATGGCCTACGAGGTCACCCGCGACCTGCCTCTGGAGGACGTCAAGGTGCAGACCCCGCTGGAGATGGCGAACTGCAAGGTGACCTCCGGCAAGGCCCTGGGCATCGTGCCGATCCTGCGCGCCGGTCTGGGCATGGTCGCCGGCATGCTGCGTCTGGTGCCCAATGCCAAGGTGGGCCACATCGGCGTCTACCGCGACCACGATACCCTGAAGCCGGTGGAGTATTATTGTAAGCTGCCCGCCGATGCCCCGGAGCGGCAGATCATCGTCTGCGACCCCATGCTGGCCACCGGCGGTTCAGCCAACATGGCCATCAACTTCATCAAGGAGCGCGGCGTCAAGAACATCAAGCTGATGTGCCTCATTGCCGCTCCGGAGGGTGTCCGGGCGGTCAACGAAAAGCACCCGGACGTGGAGATCTTCGTTGCCGCGGTGGACAGCCACCTCAACGAGCACGCCTACATTGTGCCCGGCCTGGGCGACGCGGGCGACCGCCTCTTCGGCACCAAGTAGTGATGGAGGAACGCGAAGGCCGCCCCGGGTGGCACGACTATTTCCTGGAGATGGCGAAGCTGGCGGCGACGCGGTCCACCTGCCCCCGGCGCCATGTGGGAGCGGTCCTGGTCCGCGATCACCGCGTCATTGCTACAGGCTATAACGGCTCCGTCAGGGGAGACGACCACTGCGACGACGTGGGCTGTATGATGGTGGACGGTCATTGCCGGCGCACCCTGCACGCTGAACTCAACGCCTTGCTGCAATGTGCCATCACCGGTGTCTCCAGCGTGGACACCACCATGTACTGCACGGACTTCCCCTGCGTCGACTGCGCCAAATCCATGGCGCAAGCGAGAGTGCAACAGGTGATTTACCTGGCGGAGTACCCGGATGACAATTCGGCGCAGGTCTTGCGCAAGGCGGGGGTCAAATTGCTGCGGGCGCACCCGGCTGGGTCCGGTTACGTCCTGGAGTAGCGACAGTTGCGACAGGCCGGTCCTCCTGCGGCACATGGAGCCAATACGCTTACATTCCGTCGGTTGACAGTCCCTGGCAGGTGGCCTACAATGGATGCGGCTGTGTGGCCGAATGGCGTTTTTTCGCGATGCGACAACCTCTCATGGGTCTTGCTGTTGTTTGTTGCAACCCGCGAGACGCCGGCCGCACCAAATGAGGTGAACCCGTGCTGACCTACATCAAGGCCTTCAGTTATGCTCTGCTGGTGGCCTACGCTCTCACCCCGCTGGTTCGCATACTGGCGATCAGAGTGGGAGCCCTGGACAAGCCCGTCGAGCGCAGCGTCCATACGGAGCCGAAGCCTTACCTGGGCGGCATCGCCATTTACCTGGCCTTCTCCATTGCAGCCATCGCCTTCATCGGCTGGCAGATGCCGCTGGTGCGGGGCGTGGTTCTGGGCGGCGGCCTGATTGTCATCTTCGGCGCCATTGACGACTTCCTCCACCTGTCGGCGAAGGTGAAGCTGCTGGGCCAGATCCTGGCGGCCCTGCTGCTGGTCGTCACCTACGGCGTGCGCGTGGACTTCCTGACCAACCCCTTCGGCGGCATGTTCTATCTGCATGATTGGGCCATTCCGCTGTCGGTTTTCTGGGTCGTGGCGGTGGTGAACGTGGTCAACCTGGCCGACGGCCTGGACGGTCTGGCCGCGGGCATCTCCAGCATCGCCTCGCTCACGCTGCTCTTCGTCGGCATGTTCCAGGAGAGCCCCCTGCCGATCCTGCTCATGACAGCGGCTCTGGCGGGGGCGGCCCTGGGCTTCCTGCCCCACAACTTCAACCCGGCCAAGATCTTCATGGGCGACGCCGGGGCCATGTTCCTGGGCTACGCTCTGGCGGCCGTCTCCATTCAGGGCACCCTGAAGAGCGCCACCGGTCTGGCCCTGGGCATTCCCGTGCTGGCTCTGGGCTTGCCCATCTTTGACACGGCCTTTGCCATCGTCAGGCGGACGGGCAACGGCCGGAAGTTCTACGAGGCGGACCGCGGGCACCTGCACCACCGCCTCATGCAGTTGGGCCTGTCCCACCGCGACACGGTGCTGGTGATGTACGCCGTCTCCGCCTGGCTGGGCGTCTCCGCCGTGGCCATCAGCGAGATGAGCTTCTTCCCGGCCCTGGTGGTCATGCTGGCGGTATCGCTGGCCATGGTGGTGGCGGCCCGACGAGTTGGCGTTCTGGACTTCGGCGCCAAGCGCCACCACGTGTCGCACTAGTGGCGGCGAATGAGGACAAGACGATGCCTGGAGGGTTGGGATTCCCCAACCCTCTTGCCGTGCCCTTCGGGCCAGGCGCTTGCGGCGCGGCGGCGACCCGGGCCGCGAACCCTCTGAAAGAGTGGAGGTTCCCCGTTTGAGTTCAGGAACAGATTCCCGCCGCACCGTTATGACCATCTTCGGCACCCGGCCGGAAGCCGTGAAGATGGCGCCCGTGGTCAAGGCTCTTGCGGCCCGGCCGGAGCGCTTCGTCGTGAAGGTGGCCGTGACCGCCCAGCACCGGGAGATGCTGGACCAGACTCTTCGCCACTTTGACCTCAGGCCCGACCATGACCTCAACATCATGCAGCCGAGGCAGACCCTGGCGGGCATCGCCACGCGGGCCCTGGAAGGGCTGGACCGGGTGCTCGAGGAGAGCCGCCCGGACCTGGTGCTGGTCCATGGCGATACGGCCACCACCTTCATTGGCTCCCTGGCCGCCTTCTACAGGCAAATCCCCGTCGGGCACGTGGAGGCCGGCCTGCGGACAGACAACAAGTATGACCCGTTCCCGGAAGAGATGAACCGCCGGCTGACCGGCCAGGTCGCCGACCTGCACTTCGCCCCCACCCCCTGGGCCCAGGCCAACCTTCTGGCGGAGCGGGTGGACAGGAAGTACCTCTTCGTCACAGGGAATACTGCCATTGATGCCCTGTTCCTGACCCGCCGCAGCAACCACCGGTTCGCCGAGCCAGGGCTGCGCTCGCTGGACTTCGCATCGCGCCGTGTCATCGTGGTGGATACCCTGCACCGGCGCGAGAATCTGGAGCGGATGGGCGGCATCTACGGGGCCATCCGCCGCCTCGCCGAGGCCAGCCCCGAGGCCCATCTGGTGGTGCTGATGCACAAGAACCCCGCCGTCCGGGATGCTGCCGCCCCGGTCCTGGCGGGCCTCACCGGCATCACCCTGCTGGACCCCCTGGACTACCCCGACTTCATCAATCTCATCCACCGCGCTTACTTCGTCATCTCAGACTCGGGCGGCGTGCAGGAGGAGGCCCCGTCCCTGGGCTCACCCGTGCTTCTGCTGCGCGAGACCACGGAGCGGCCGGAGGCCATCGAGGCCGGGACCGTCCGCATGGTGGGCACCGACCCGGATGCCATCTTCGCCGCGGCGCGGCAGCTTTTGACGGACGACACCGCCTACCGCGCCATGCGCGAGGCCGGCAATCCCTACGGCGACGGCCTGGCCTCGGAGCGCATCGCCGACGCGCTCGAATACTATTTTGGCTGGCGGGCCGAACCGCCCCGGCCATTCTCCCCGGCTTCCGCCAGAGCCTGACGGGGTGGGTGTAAGCCCACGCCCGAGTTAAGCAGATGGAGAAAACCCGAGCCAATACGCGATTTTGGGCCTCCAACGGCCCATTTCCTGAAACTGGGACATAATCCGAAAAAAATGTTCCCGGCACAGAAGGATAAAGGACCATCCAAATCGAATATGAACGACTCGTGCAGCAGGATAGCGCCTTGTGTGAAAACTGTACTTTGCAAAAAGTCCCACAGGTACAGCCGGCTCCCCATGGGGAGGTCTCGCCGTGAAGTTCTTTGACCGCGAGAGCCCGGTCGGCTCCCTGATGGGAGAAGCCTTGGCCTTCGGAGCCACCCTGGCGCTCTCCAGCATAGGTGCTTTCTACCTGGGGAAGTATCTGGACGGGCGCTGGGGGACGGACCCCTGGCTGTCCGTCATCCTGCCCATTCTGGCCATCGGCGGCTCCTTCTACCGATTCATCCGCCGGATTCTGGCCAACTCGGGGGAGTGACGCCCGCCCTTGACCTGGCGATGGATCGCCCTGGGGCTTCTTGTTGGCGGCGCCGTATCCGTGATCAATCACTGGATGTCGCTGGCCACGGTTCGGCGGACGGAGACCAAGGACCCCTTCGCCAACCAGGGCGCCATCATGGGAAGCTACTTTCTGCGACTCTTTTCAGCCGGCATCGTCCTCTTCTTCCTTCGTGAGCACACGCCGGCTCTATTGTCCAGCCTGTTCGCCCTTACAGCGTTTCAGATCTTCCTTATTCTCTACACCACTTCGGAAAGGAGGGAGGGCGAGAAGTGAATCCACTCTTGTGGGCCATGGCTGAGGAAGGCGCCAAGGAAGCGACTCATGGGCCGGGGCCCCTGGCGGTCATCCCCATTCACATTCCCGGCCTCCTGCCGGAGGGCCTTGAGATCACCAGCCGCGTCACCACCATGTGGGGCGTCATGGCTGTGCTTCTGATCCTCGGCTGGCTCGCCGGCCGCAACGTGAAGCGCCTCCCGTCCGGCGTCCAGAATGTGATGGAGATGCTCATTGAGGCGGTTCAGGGCATCATCGGTCAGGTGATGGATCAGGAGCGCACGCGGCAGTTCACGCCGCTGCTTACATCTATCTTCGTCTTCATCCTGGCCTCCAACTACTCCGGCCTCCTGCCCGGATTCGGCCATCTGCCGGGCCTGGCCGCTCCCACCAGCGGGTGGGGCGTGACCGCCGGCCTGGCCATCATTATCTTCTTCAGCGTCCAGATTTACGGACTGAAGAAGAACGGCATCAAGGTGTACAAGCACATGGTGGAACCCTGGTTCCTGTCACCTCTGATGCTGCCCCTGGGCCTCCTGGAGGAGTTCACCCGGCCTTTCACGCTGTCCATCCGTCTTTACGCCAACATCTTCGGCGGCGAGATGGTGGTGGTGGCGATGCTGTCGGCCATTCCCTACTTCCTCCCGGTGCTGCCCCTGGCTCTTGAAGTCATCTTCGGCGCCATTCAGGCCTTCATCTTTACGCTTCTGTCCGCGGTCTACATCGCCGCGGCCACAGAGGACCACGGCCTGCACGCCGAGCACCACGCTGAAGGGCCGCACGGCCTCGGCACCACCGAGGCGGACGCTCTCAGCCATTAACCTGTCATCAATTTCCTCCCCTCATTGTGAGGCCCGCTCAAAGCAGCGGGTCGGCCTTGGGACGGCGCCTGAGGACGGAGGAGTTGCGAAACCCACTTGTAGATCCCCATCAGGGGAAAGGAGGGGAACGTTTTGACTAATATGGTTTGGTTTGGCGTGGCCGCTGTCATCGCTCTGGCCATCGCCGCCTTTGCCTCCGCCACCGCTCAGGGCCGCACGGCTTCTGCCGCCATGGACGCCCTCTGGCGTCAGCCCGAGGCCGCCGGCCGGATTCAGACCGCTATGATGCTGGCCCTGGCCTTCATGGAAGCCCTGACGCTGTTCGTTCTGGCCGTTGCCTTCGGCCTCCCGGCCGTCATTCGCTAGCAGGCCCATGTACCAGGGGCGGGGGTGGCCGGCAGCGGTCACCCCGGGCCCCTGACCGGACCCGTCCAAAGCCGTCCCAATCCAGGTCCGCGAAGCTTTGAGAGGGGGGAGCCCATTTGGAGTTCAGCCTTCACGAACTGATCTGGGCCATCATCAACTTCCTCGTCTTTCTCGGCTTGATGAGCTTTCTGTTCTACAAGCCGGTGCTGAAGATGCTGGACGATCGCAAGAATGCCATCGAAGGCGGGCTCGCCCGGGCGGAGGCCGCCCAGCGCGAGGCCGACGACCTGCGCCGTCAGTATCAGGCGCAGATCGGCCAGGCTCGTACCGAGGCCCAGGATATTGTCGCCACGGCCAATCGTGCCGCCCAGTCCGCCAAGGAACAGATCACGAACGAGGCGCGGGAAGAGGCCGAGCGCCTCATTCAGCGCGCCCAGGAGAGCATCCGCGTGGAGAAGGAGCAGGCCATCGCCGCCCTTCGCCAGGAGGTGGCCAGCCTTGCGGTCATGGCCGCCGGCAAGGTCCTGGAGAAGACCCTTACCATGGAAGAGCACGGCGAGCTGGCTCGCCGGTTCGTGCAAGAGGCAGGGGAAGTCCAGTGATCGAGGGGTCCATCGCCAGGCGCTACGCCCTGGCCCTTTTTGAACTGGCCCAGAGCAAGGGCGAGGTCGAGTCGGTGGGATCCGATCTGGACCGCCTGCAGCAGCTGGTCAAGGCCAGCCCCGAACTGCGGGCGATTCTGGCCAATGAGACCCTGCCGGCCCGCCGCAAGAAGGACGCCCTGAACGTGGCCCTGCAGCAGATTCCGTCGCGCTATCTGCGCAACTTTGTCTTCCTCCTGGTGGATAAGCACCGGGAGACGCACCTCGCCGGCATCGCGCAGCGTTACCACGAGCTGGCTGACGAGGCCAGGGGCGTGGTGGAAGTGGAGCTGCGGAGCGCGGTGGAACTGCCCCAGCCCGTGGTGGACCAGATTCGCACCGGCCTGGCGGGCAGGCTGAACAAGACGGTGCGCCTTGAGTCGGTCGTGCAAAAGGACTTGATCGGCGGCGTCGTGGTCCGCGTCGGCGACCAGTTGCTGGACGCGAGCCTGAAGAGCCGCTTGCTGAGGTTAAAGAAGCGCATGGCGGAGGAGTGACACAGGCGTGAGCATTCGCCCCGAAGAAATCAGCTCGATCCTCAAGCAGCAGATCGAGAGCTATGATGCCGACATCGAGGTGGCCAACGTCGGCCGCGTCATCCAGGTGGGTGACGGCGTGGCCCGCGTCTACGGCCTGGAGTCCTGCATGTCGTCGGAACTGCTGGAGTTCCCCGGCGAGAAGGAAGGCGAGCCGGTTTACGGCATCGCCCTCAACCTGGAGGAGGACAACGTCGCCGCCGTGATCATGGGCCCCTACACCCAGATCAAAGAAGGAGACGAGGTGCGGCGCACCGGCCGCATCGCCGAGGTGCCCGTCGGCGACGCCATGATCGGCCGTGTCGTCAACTCCCTGGGCCATCCCCTGGACGAGCGCGGCCCCATCCACACCACCAAGACCCGCCCGATCGAGCGCGTGGCGCCGGGCGTCATCAAGCGCAAGTCGGTGAACACCCCGCTCCAGACGGGCATCAAGGCCATTGACGCCATGACCCCCATCGGGCGCGGCCAGCGCGAGCTGATCATCGGCGACCGCGGCACCGGCAAGACAGCCCTCGCGGTGGACACGATCATCAACCAGAAGGGCCAGAACGTCATCTGCATCTACGTGGCCATCGGCCAGAAGGCCTCCACGGTGGCGGGCGTCATCAGCCGCCTGCAGGAGGTCGGCGCCATGGAGTACTCCATCATCGTCTCGGCCACGGCCTCCGACCCGGCGCCTCTGCTCTACCTGGCGCCCTACGCCGGCGTCACCATGGCCGAGGAGTTCATGGACCAGGGCAAGGACGTGCTGATCGTCTATGACGACCTCTCCAAGCACGCCGTGGCCTACCGCGAGATGTCCCTGCTGCTGCGCCGCCCGCCGGGCCGCGAAGCCTATCCGGGCGACGTCTTCTACCTCCACAGCCGCCTGCTGGAGCGGGCAGCCAAGCTGGATGAGAAGTACGGCGGCGGGTCCATCACCGCCCTGCCGATCATCGAGACCCAGGCCGGCGACATCTCGGCCTACATCCCGACCAACGTCATCTCCATCACCGACGGCCAGATCTTCCTCGAGTCCGACCTCTTCTACGCCGGTCAGCGCCCGGCCATGAACGCGGGCGTCTCGGTCTCCCGCGTGGGCGGCGCCGCTCAGATCAAGGCCATGAAGCAGGTGGCCGGCTCGCTTCGGCTCGACCTGGCCCAGTACCGCGAGCTGGCGGCCTTTGCCCAGTTCGGCTCCGACCTGGACAAGGCGACCCAGGCCCGGCTCATTCGCGGCCAGCGGACCATGGAGATTCTGAAGCAGGGCCAGTACGAGCCCCTCGCCGTCGAGAAGCAGGTGGTCATCATTTACGCCGCCACCAACGGCTTCCTGGACGACGTGGACATCGACCAGGTCCGGCCCTTCGAACGCGAGTTCCTGAACTACCTGGAGCAGCAGACTTCGGCGCTCAAGGACCTGCGTGAGAAGAAGGCCCTGGACGATGCCCTGAAGGCAGCGCTGAGCGACGCCATCAAGGCCTTCAAGACCGGTTTCCTCGGCGCCGGCAAGCAGACCCAGGCGAAGGCCACGGCCTAGCCCCAGCCGGCTCATCCAGAGGAAAGGTGGTGAAGGTCCGTGGCCGGAAAGCGTGATATCGTCCGGCGCATTCGCGCCGTCCGCAGCATTCAGCAGATGACCAAGGCGATGAAGATGATCGCCGCCGCTTCCCTGCGGCGCTCCCAGGCTAAGGTCATCGCCGCCCGGCCCTACGCCCGGAGCCTGCAGGACATGCTGCTCCGCCTGGTGGGGACGGACGCCAACCTGAAGCACCCGCTGGCCGAGCTTCGCCCGGTCAAACGCACCGCCTACGTGGTAATCACCGGCGACCGCGGCATGGCCGGGAGCTACAACGTCAACGTCATCCGCCTGGCCAGCGCGGCCTTGCGCCAATCAGAGAACGACACTGTGCTCATCCCTGTCGGCCGCAAGGGGCGGGACTTCTTCCGCCGCCGCGGCTACGCCTTCGCCCATGAGATTGTGGGCCTCGGCGAGGAACCGGGCTTCGGCCAGGCCAAACAGCTGGCGCAGACCCTGATGACCATGTTCCTGAACCAGGAGGTAGACGAGGTCCGCCTCATCTACACCGAGTTCATCAGCGCCCTGCAGCAACGGCCGGCGGACGTGCAGTTGCTGCCCATCACCCCGGTGAGAGGCAAAGACGACTTGCGGGGTGCAGGCGCCCCGCCGCAAGAGGCGGAGGGCGGCGGGCAGCCCACTGCCCCGGTGGAATACATCTACGAGCCCTCGGCAGAGGCCGTTCTCAGCAGCCTCTTGCCCAAGTTCGTGGAGGTGCAGGTCTACCGGACCATCCTGGAGGCCAAGGCCTCCGAACATGGCGCCCGCATGACCGCCATGGGGTCCGCTACCGACAACGCCGCAGACATGATCGCCAGGCTCACCCTGGCCTATAACCAGGCCCGCCAGGCGGGCATCACCCGCGAGATTTCCGAAATCGTCGGCGGCGCCGAGGCCCTGGGCGGCTAAGCCCCGGGCCTGCCAGCCGCACTTCAACGGACAGGAGGCACACTGCCTGTGAGTGAGCACATCGGGAAGGTTCTGCAGGTCATGGGCGCCGTCGTCGACGTGGAGTTCGAGGACGGGCACCTGCCTGCAATCTACAACGCGCTCGAAGTCGAACTGAAGGGCGAGGACGGCCGCCAGACCCGTCTGGTTCTGGAGACCGCCACGCACCGTGGCAACAACTTCGTCCGCACGGTCGCCATGGGCTCCACCGACGGCCTGGTGCGGGGCACGCCCGTGCGCGATACCGGCGCCCCCATCACCGTTCCTGTGGGCCGCGAGGTCCTCGGCCGCATCTTCAACGTCCTGGGCGAGCCCGTGGACGAGGCCGGTCCGGTCCAGGCGAAGGCACGCCTGCCCATTCACCGTCAGGCTCCGGAGGTCGCCGACGTCAAGCCGGCCACCGAGATGCTGGAAACGGGCATCAAGGTCATCGACCTGCTCTGCCCTTACGCCAAGGGTGGCAAGATCGGCCTGTTCGGCGGCGCCGGCGTGGGCAAGACGGTTCTGATTCAGGAACTCATTCACAACATCGCCTACCAGCACGGCGGTTTCTCGGTCTTCGCCGGCGTGGGCGAGCGCACCCGCGAGGGCAACGACCTCTACCACGAGATGCGTGGCGGTGGCGTTCTGGACAAGGTGGCCATGGTCTTCGGCCAGATGAACGAGCCGCCGGGAGCGCGCATGCGCGTCGGCTTGTCCGGCCTGACCATGGCGGAGTACTTCCGCGACGTCGAAGGCCAGGACGTGCTGCTGTTCATCGACAACATCTTCCGCTTCACCCAGGCGGGCTCGGAAGTGTCGGCTCTGCTGGGCCGCATGCCCTCCGCCGTGGGCTACCAGCCGACCCTGGCCACGGAGATGGGCTACCTGCAGGAGCGCATCACCTCCACCCGCAAGGGTTCGATCACCTCGGTGCAGGCCATCTACGTGCCGGCCGACGACCTGACGGACCCGGCCCCGGCGACCACCTTCGCCCACCTGGACGCGACGACGGTTCTGAACCGCGCCATCGTGGAGAAGGGAATCTACCCGGCCGTGGACCCGCTGGATTCCACCTCGCGCATCCTCGACCCGAACCTGGTCGGCAAGGAGCACTACGACGTGGCCCGCGGCGTCCAGAAGGTGCTGCAGCGCTACAAGGAGCTGCAGGACATCATCGCCATCCTGGGCATGGATGAGCTGTCCGACGAGGACAAGATCACCGTGGCCCGTGCCCGTAAGATCGAGCGCTTCCTGGGCCAGCCGAACTTCGTGGCCGAGCAGTTCACCGGCAAGCCCGGCAAGTACGTGCCGATCGCCGAGACGGTACGCGGCTTCAAGGAGATCCTGGAGGGCAAGCACGACGACCTTCCGGAGTTCGCCTTCCACATGGTGGGCAACATCGACGAGGTCGTGGAAGCTGCCAAGGCGGGGGTTTAGGCCATGGCCGCCGATACCCTCACCCTGCGCGTGGTGACGCCTGAGAACACCGTGCTGGATGGTGTGACGGTGGGTGCCATGGTTGTGCCCATGAGCGAGGGCTACCTGGGCATCCTGCCGAACCACGCCCCCATGGTGGCGTCTCTGCGCATAGGCGTCCTGAAGTTCAAGGCGGGCGACACCTACCGGGCCATGGCCGTGGGCGGCGGCTTCATGGAAGTCGCCGACAACCAGGCGACCGTCCTGGTCGACACCGCGGAGGTCGGCGACAGCATCGACGTGCTGCGCGCCAAGGCCGCGCTGGAGCGGGCCCAGAGGCGCCTCGCCGAACGCCAGGGCAACCTGGACTACGCCCGGGCCGAGGCGGCCCTGCAGCGGGCGCGGGCGCGGCTGCGCGCTGCCGAAGAAGCCCGCGGCTCCAGCGGTCCCGGCATCACCCCCCGCGACCTGGACTGAGCCTCCACCGAGCATCTCCAAGGCCGAGACCATGGTCTCGGCCTTTGTCCGTACCCGGGCGCGGCGAGGCAGTTCTTTCCTGACGGCACGGCCTTGCGCCCAGGGAGCCCCGCCTGTATCGTGGGGTACAAGATGAAAGGAGGAGTCCATAGTGATGGACGACGTTCTGAAAAGGCAGGAGGCCACCTTGACGAGGTTGCCCGCCCTGGTGGAGGGGCTCTCCGAGGCGGAACTGGCCTGGCGTCCGGCGCCCCACAAGTGGTCGGCCAAAGAGATCGTCTGCCACCTGGCGGACGTGGAGTTGATGTACGGCGCCCGCTACCGCTGGGTGCTGGCCGAGGACCAGCCGCTGTTGATCCCCTTTGACCAGGACCGCTTCGCCCAGGTCCTGGACTACGCCGGAGACGACCTGCAGGCGGCCCTGGAGCAGTTCCGGGTGCTGCGCCGCCGCAATCTGAGCCTTCTGGAGAGGCTCCTCCCCACCCGCGGCGAGCGCACGGGGTTGCACCAGGAGCGGGGGTCGCTCACGCTGCGCTCCATTGCCGAGAGCATCGCGGCCCACGACGAAAACCATCTGCGGCAGATCGAGGAGCGCATCCGCGGCGCCCGGGCGGCGTCCCGATGAAGCTGCTGAGTCAAGTCCGCCTGGTTCTCACCGACCTGGACGAAACCCTGCTCACCGACGACAAGCAGGTCACACCCCGGACGATGGCAGCCATACGCCGGCTGGAGGAGGAGGGGGTGCGTGTGGCCCTCTGCACCGGCCGCGCCGTGGAGGCCACGCGTCCGATCGCCGAGAGCCTGGGCCTTCACCACCTCGTCTGCTGCAACGGCGCCCTGGTGCGCAACAGCGCCGCCGTGCTGGCCGAGCAAACCATGCCTCCGGAGGTTACGGCCGAACTCGCCCACTTCTTTGGCAGCCATGGCGTGGTGTATTACCTGATGACGCCGGAGGGCTTCTACGTCAGCGAAATCAACGAGGCCGTCAACCGGGCCTCCCAGATGCGGGGGTATGCCCCGCCGCTTCTTCAGCCCGGCCAGGAGTACACACGGGCCCACAAGGTGATGGCGCCCGGCGCCGGCCCCCTGTTCGCCAAGACCCAGTCTCACTTTGGCCACCTGGCCCACATCATCTACCATCCGGACTACCTGGAGATCGCCCCGGAGGGCATCGACAAGTCCTGGGGCGCGCGGCGGTTGGCCGCCCACCTGGATGTGCCGCAGCACCAGGTGATGGCCTTCGGCGACGCGCTGAACGACGTGGAGCTGCTGGCCTGGGCCGGCGTCGGCGTAGCGGTGGCCAACGCCATGGAAGAGACCCGGCGTGCCGCCGACTTCGTCACCCTGTCCAACAACGAGGAGGGTGTGGCGGAGGTGCTGGAGCGGGTGCTCCGGGCGCGCGAGGCAGGCGAGGACGAGTAGCAAAAAGGCCCCGCTCCGGTGCTTCCATGCAGCCGGGGCGGGGCCTTTTTACTTTCAGGCGACGGGAACGAACGGGGGGCACCGCCTGCCAGGCGTTAACGCCGGGTGCCGCGCTTCACCAGGTGTTGCATGATCTTCATCTGGTCCAGGGCGCGGCCCGTGCCGGCGGCCACGCACTCCACCGGGTTGTCGGCCACGCGGGAAGGGAGTCCGGTCTCGCGCTGCAGCAGGGTAGCCATGTTGCGGAGCAGCGAGCCGCCGCCGGTCAGCGTGACGCCCTGGTCGTAGATATCGCACAGGAGTTCCGGCGGGCAGCGCTCGATCACCGTGCGTGCCGCGCTGGTGATCTGGGAGACGGGTTCGGCGATGGCCCGGGCTATCTCCTCGGACGTCAGCTCAAGGCAGCGGGGCAGGCGGGTGGACATGTCCAGACCGGCCACGGACGTACTCAGGTTCTCCCCGGGGAGGGCGGAACCGATGGCGATCTTGATCGCCTCGGCGGTGCGTTCACCCACCAGGATGTTGTGCTGCTTGCGCAGGTAGACCTGGATGGCCTCGTCCATGGCGTTGCCTGCCACGCGGATGGACAGGCTGGTGACGATGCCGCCCAGCGACAGGATGGCGATGTCCGTGGTGCCGCCGCCGATGTCCACTACCATGCTGCCGATGGGCTGGTCGACGGGCAGACCGGCGCCGATGCCGGCGGCCAGGGGCTCCTCGATCAGGTAGGCCTCCTTGCACCCCGCCTGCAGGGCGGCGTCCACGACGGCTCGGCGCTCCACTTCCGTCACGCTGGAGGGCACGCCCACCACCACGCGGGTGCGGCCCAGGAACTGGCGCAGGCGATTCTTCCGGATGAAGTGCTGCAGCATCAGCTTGGCCGTGTCAAAGTCGGCGATGACGCCGCCCCGGAGAGGGGTGGCGGCGACGATGCTGGCCGGCGTCCGGCCGATCATCCTCTTGGCTGCTTCACCCACGGCCAGGATGCGGCCGGAAGGCTGCTCGAGAGCGATGACGGAGGGCTCGCTGCAGACCACCCCTCTCCCTCGGGCGAAGACCAGCGTGGTTGCCGTACCCAGGTCGATTCCCAGGTCCTGCTCAAACAAAAAAGACGCCTCCTTGGCGATCACCGCGGTAAACATGCGCTAATACCACCATTATAGAGTTCTGTAAATTGGCAGGACAAGCGGAGACCTCTGGCAAAACCGCGCTATTCCAAGTTTTTGCCGACCGTTGGGGGAGTGGCCTTGAGACGGCGGTGAACGTAACCTGTTTAAGGCCCGGCGAAAGTGGCAACCCTGGAACCAGAACGGCCAGGGAGGGAAACAGGACGTGACGGTTGACGGCGAACCCCCCAATGTCTCCAGCCAGGAGCGCCCGCCCAGGGAGCACGGCGCCAACCACGCCCTGGCGGGCCTTCTGGCCCTGGCGGCGGCCGGGCTGGCCGTCTTTGGTGTCGCCTATCTGCTCACGCGCCATATGCCCGACCCGCTGCTTCAGGTCGAGCCCGGCCTGGAGTCTCTGGGTGCCAGCCTGGAGAAGGTGACCCTGACGGTGTGGACTCCCTTGCCGACGGCAGACCAGGTGGACGCCCTGGCGTCCAGGGCCGTGCAGAACCTGGGCCTGCTGCCCGACCCGGCCTCGCCGGCGGCCCTGGCGCCCGGCGCCGGCAGCGAGCGCCGGGCCTTCCGGCTTCCCGACGAAGGAGGCACGGTGACCCTGACCCTGCACCGGGTCAGCCCTGCCGCCCTGTCGGTGGTGATGGAACTGCCTGCCCCCGCCTCCCGCTGGTGGGAATGGCGAAGCCGGCTGGTCAGGGCCATAGGGGACGATGACGCCGAAGCAGTCCGTGCCTACACGGTGCTCCAGTTCTCAGGGGAGGGCCGATGGCTCTGGTCGTCACGGCGTTCCGTGGCAGCCTCCGTCCTCCACAGCCTGGACGCCCGCCTGGTGGAGGGAGCGGACGACGACAGCCTCTACAGCCTGACCGCCTACACGCCCCGCCTCAGACAGCGGCTGCTGGTGGCCGGGCGGCCGGTCAATACGGCGGTGGCTCTGCACTGGGACGCTACCCGGGGCCGCACCGTGCTGTGGCTGGGCTCGCCGGTCATCAACATCGAGTACTGAAACGGCCACAAAGCGTCTGAACCCTTCGAAACCCTTGTTGTCAAACGCAAAGGGGGACCCCACAGGTGAAGATTCTGGTGGACGGCGGACACAGGCTGTCCGGCCGGGTCCGGGTGGACGGCGCCAAGAACGCGGTGCTCCCCATTTTGGCTGCGTCTCTGCTGGCGGAGGAACCCGTCACCCTGCGGGGCGTGCCGGCCCTGGACGACGTCTTGACCATCGGCGGGGTTCTTCAGGGGATCGGCCTGGATCTGGAGATCGACCCGGGGGGAAACCTTCGCATCAACCCCGGAACCTCCCGGCTGCAGCCGACGGCCCCGGACGACCTGGTCCGGCGCATGCGCGCCTCCTTCCTCATCCTGGGGCCGCTCCTGGCGAGACTGGGCGAGGTCCGAATCGCCCTCCCCGGCGGCTGCGCCATCGGCAGCCGGCCCATCGACCTGCATCTGAAGGGCCTGGAGGCTCTGGGGGCCAAACTTGAGCACCAGCATGGCTGCATCCGCATGCAGGCGCGAGGTCTCGTTGGGACCCGCATTTATCTCGATTTCCCCAGCGTGGGCGCCACCGAGAATATCCTCATGGCAGCCGTCCTGGCTTCCGGCACCACCTTCATTGAGAACGCGGCCGAGGAGCCGGAGGTCGTGGACCTGGCCAACTTCCTCGTCGCCCTGGGAGCGCGGGTGCATGGCGCCGGCAGCAAGGTCATCCGCGTGGACGGGGTGCGTCGCCTGAAGGGTACTTCCTACACCGTCATTCCCGACCGCATCGAGGCCGGGACCTTCCTCATCGCCGGCGCCATCACGGGCGGCGACGTCTGGGTGACGAACGCCCTGCCCGAACACCTCAAGCCCACCATGGCCAAGCTCCGCGAGGCCGGGTGCGAGGTCTGGGAGGAGGAAGAGGGCGGCGTCCGCGTCCGGGCCAAGGGCCGGCCGCGTTCCCTGGACATCAAGACCCTGCCCTACCCCGGCTTCCCCACCGACATGCAGGCCCAGATGATGGCCCTCTGCACCCTGGCCGAGGGCACGAGCATCATCACCGAGACGGTCTTCGAGAACCGCTTCATGCACGTGGATGAGCTGAAGCGCATGGGTGCCCAGATCCAGATCCAGGGCCACAGCGCCGTGGTCAGGGGCGTGCCGGCCCTGTACAGCGCCTCTGTCACGGCCACCGACCTGCGGGCCGGCGCCGCCCTGGTGCTGGCCGGGCTGGCGGCGGAGGGCCGCACGGAGGTCGGCGGCCTTCACCACCTGGACCGCGGCTACGTCGACCTGGAAGGGAAGCTGCGCGCCCTCGGGGCCCACATCCAGCGGCGGGAAGAGTGGCACAGCCCATCGGCCGTGCCGGATCTGGTCGGTTCGCCCCAGTAGGGGTCTAGCGCAGCCCCGGATAGCCCAGCTTGCAAGCATATCCCTCCGTTTCCCGCCATAGACATAACGCAGATGCGGAAAACGGAGGAGGACCTCTCCTTGAAGCTTCTTCCCACCCGGCTCTTCGTCTTCCTGCTGCTGATTCTGGTGGCCCTGCCCGCCCTGCTGGTGCGAGGCTGCAACTGGTCCGCCGCGCCCCGCGCACCGGAGCGGTTCGGCGGTACCCTCAGCATCCGCGTCTGGCTGCCGTCGGACAAGCGCTCCGTGGACATGGACCTGGAGGCTTACGTGCAGGGCGTGGTCGTGGGCGAGATGCCGCCCGGCTTTGAGCCCGAGGCCCTCAAGGCACAGGCGGTGGCCGCACGGACCTACGCCGTGCGCCACATGCGGCGTTTCGGTGGGCGTGGCACGGACCAGGACCCCCAGGCGGACGTGTCCGCCGATCCCGCCACCGATCAGAACTATCTGACCCTGGACCAGTTGGAGGCCAAGGAAGGAACGGCTCAGGCCCGCGCCTTCTGGGATAAGGTACGCCAGGCGGTGGAGGCCAGTCGCGGTGAGATCATCCTCTACCATGGCGCCCCCATCGAGGCTGTCTACCACTCCACCGACGCCGGGACCACGGAGGACGCCTCGGCCGTCTGGTCGGGAGAGTACCCCTATCTCAAGTCCGTAGCCAGTGACGACCGGTCATCCCCGCGCTACAGCTCCACCATGACGGTGACTCTGGCGGACCTGGCCCAGCGTCTGGGACTCAGCCCCCTGGCCGTCAAGGCCTCCAGCGGACAGGCGCTCCTCGCCGTGACGGCGAAGACGACCTCCGGCCGGGCCGCCCAGGTCAAGGTGGCGGACAAGGTCTTCTCCGGCACGGACTTCCGACGCCTGATGGGGACCGACTTCCGCTCCACGCTGTTCACCTGGAAGGTACAGGGCGACCAGGTGGAGTTCAGCTTCAACGGCTCCGGGCACGGTGTCGGCATGAGCCAGTGGGGCGCCAACGACCTGGCTGAAGCGGGGCGGGATTACCACGACATTCTGAAGCACTACTACACAGGCGTGGAATTTGGGCCCATCTTCCAGGAGTAGCGGCCGTGACAGCCCTGGCCGGGGTTCTCTGGAAGCGCTGGTATGAACTGCCGTCGCTCGGGGAACACTGGTGGCCAGAGGTGATGGTCGTGAGCGACAGGCGCGCTCCCTCCCCCTGGTCCTACATCCGCAAGCTGATGATGCCGCCCTGGCGCGGCTGGGTCAGGGCACGCTGGCCTTACCTGGCCAGCCTTGTCTTGCTGTCCCTGATGCTGGGCTCGCTGGTTTACATGGAGCGGCTGCTGCCGCGGCAGGCGGAGCCGGCGCCGGGACCGCCCGAGGCGATGGACGAGGCCCGTCCCGGCGGCGCTCCCGACGACACCTCGGCCCTGGGGAGGCAGCAGGGTCCGGCGATTCCTGCCGGGACGGCGGCGCCTGAGGAGCCGCTGCGGCCGGTCCGGGGCCGCGTGTCCAGGCCCTACGGGTGGGGGTTTTCCACCACGCTCGGCGACTACCGGTTCCATACCGGCGTGGACCTGGAGGCCAGACCCGGCGAGGGGGTGCAGGCGGCTGAAAGCGGCCGGGTGATCTTCGCCGGCACCAACGACGAGACCGGCCTGACCGTCATGATTGTGCATAGTGATGGGAAACAGGCCCTGTACGGGAACCTGGGCACCGTTGCCGTGAAGGAGGGACAGCAGGTCACCCGGGGCGAGGTGCTGGGCGCCACGGGGGCCACGGCCGCAGCCGAGAGCGCTGACCCGCCGCACCTGCACTACGAGGTCCTGGCCGGGAGCGAGCCGGTCGACCCGGGGCTCCGCTAGGGCTCATCCGGCCCAGCCGCTCCGACAGCCGAGAAGGTACAAGCAGAGGCCGGGGGTTCGCCCCCGGCCTTGTTTTGCCCGCTGTCCGGCCCGCCGGCGGTTAGCATGTTCAGCCCCGCCACTCATATACATGTACCAAAGCGAGTGGCGAAAGGGGCGGGCGCGGGTGAAGGACTACATCTGGAAGCGCGTACTGGACGTTTCCAACCACATATTCAGGACCAAAGACACGGTGCGTGACACCGCCAGGATCTTCGGCGTGTCCAAGAGCACCGTGCACAAGGATGTGACGGAGCGTCTCCCCAGAATTAACCCGGAACTCGCCACCCGCGTCAAGCGCGTGCTCGATTTCAACAAGGCGGAGCGGCACATCCGGGGGGGTCAGGCCACCCGTCAGAAGTACCTGGATCATTGAACGGCGGCCCCTGAGGCCGCCCCGCAGGCCGCAAAACCTGCCCCCGGAGAGGCAGGAGTCGGCCCCCCTGATGTAGAAATAACTACATAATTCGCCAGAAAATGCCCGCGTGTTTATCCTTTCCCAGCGGGGGAGAGATGCCGGGCGTTTATTTTTGGCACAGCCTTTGGACAAGCGGGGAATGGCCAGTGTTCGTGGCACGGGACATCGGGGTCGACCTGGGGACGGCGAACATCCTGATTTACGTGAAGGGCCGCGGCATTGTGCTGCGCGAGCCCTCCGTCGTGGCGATGGAGAAGGACTCCGGCCGGGTGCTGGCCATCGGCGAGGAAGCCAAGCGCATGCTGGGCAGGACGCCTGGGAACATCGTCGCCACGCGGCCCCTGCGCGAGGGCGTCATCGCCGACTACGACGTCACCGAGGCGATGCTCAAGCACTTCATTCACCGGGCTGCGCCGAACCGTCTGCTGGCCAAGCCCAACATCATGATCTGCATCCCCGTAGGGGTTACCACCGTCGAGCGCCGCGCCGTCCTGGAGGCGGCTCTCGAAGCCGGGGCCAAGAAGGCCAGCCTCATCGAGGAGCCGCTGGCGGCGGCCCTGGGCGCCGGCCTTGACATCACCAAGCCCACCGGGAACATGGTGGTGGACATCGGTGGCGGCACCTCCGACCTGGCCGTTCTGTCGCTGGGCGGCGTCGTGCTCTCCGACTCGCTGCGAGTCGGCGGCGACAAGTTCGACGAGGCCATCGTCCGTTACATCAAGAAGGAATATAACCTGCTCATCGGAGAGCGCAGCGCCGAAGAGCTGAAGATCGGCATTGGCACCGCCTACCCGGTGAAGCACGAGTCGGACAGCGAGTCCATGGAGATTCGCGGCCGCGACCTGGTGACGGGCCTGCCGAAGAACGTGCGCATCACGGCCCGCGAGACCCACGAGGCTCTGCTGGAGCCGGTGACCGCCATCGTTGACGCCATCAAGTCTGTTCTGGAGCGCACGCCTCCGGAACTGGCGGCCGACATTATGGACCGCGGCCTGGTCCTCACCGGCGGCGGCGCCATGCTGCGCGGGCTGGACCGCCTGATCGCGGAAGAGACGGGCATCCCGGCCCATCTGGCCGAGGACCCCATGTCTTGCGTCGCCCTCGGCACGGGCAAGGCCCTGGAATCCTTCGAGACCCTGCAGGACCACCTGGTGGTGCTGCGCAAGGTGATGTAGGCCCGGCGGCCCCTGGGCCGCCTGGTTCCGAGTCTGATGAGGCGTACGGAAGGAGGTGAAACTATGTTACGAGGCCTTTACTCGGCCGCCTCCGGCATGATTGCGGACATCACGCGCCTGGACGTGGTCAGCAACAACCTGGCCAACGTGGGCAGTGCCGGCTTCAAGCGGGACGAGGTGGTGCAGCACGCCTTCAACGACTTGCTGCTCAGCCGCCTGAACGACCGCCCCCGAGCCGTGGGCCCTTACGTGGCGCCAACTATCGGCTATTTGGGTACCGGCACCTACGTGGACCAGGTGGTCACAGACTTCTCATCGGGAAGCCCGCGGAAGACGGACAACCCCTTCGACCTCTCCCTCCGCGACCTGCCCGGGCAGCCGACCCAGTTCTTCGCCGTCCAAACCCCGAACGGCGTGCGTTACACCCGCACCCTCAGCCTGCAGCCCCTGAACGGGCAGCTGTTATCTCCGGACGGCTACCCGGTGCTGGGCGACGGCGGTGACCCGGTTCAGGTGAGCGGCAACGGCGAGGTCCGGGTGGACGAGACCGGCCAGGTGGTGGTGGGCGGCCGCGTCGCCGGCCGGCTTCAGGTCGTCTCCTTCAACGCCCCGGAGGGCCTGCAGCGACAGGGCGCCGCACTCTACCAGGAGACGGCCGCATCCGGACAGGCTCAGGACGTGGCTGCACCCCGGTTGCTGGTGGGTTATGAGGAATCGAGCAACGTCAACCCGGTGCTGGAAATGGTCAACATGATCGAGGTCATGCGGAACTACGAGGCGGGCTCCAAGGCGGTGCAGTCCCAGGACGCCACTCTGGAGAAGCTGCTTCAGCTTCAGGCCTAGGCCCAACCAATCCGACAACTGAAATTCCGAGGCTGGACCGCCGCGGCGGGGGCCTCGCAGCGCGGCCGATCGACTGAGGCCGCGCGCCAAGGAGGCAGAGAAGGATGATCCGCTCGCTCTGGTCGGCTGCGTCCGGCATGCTGGCGCAGCAGATGAACGTCGATACCATCGCCAACAATCTGGCAAACGTCAATACCCCGGGCTTCAAGAAGTCCCGGGTGGAGTTCGAGGACCTGCTCTATCAGGTGATCCGGCCCCCGCAGCAAGTCGGGACGGGCCAGAACGCCCGTACCGTGCCGGGGCTGGACGTCGGTCTGGGCGTTCGTCCTGTGGCCACCCTGCGGCAGTTTTCGCCGGGCAACCTGCAGCCCACGGACAACCCCAGCGATTTCGCCATCCGCGGCGACGGCTTTTTCCTGGTCACGGACGGCACCGCCAAGTTCTACACGCGTGCCGGCAACTTCCAGTTAGACAGCGCCGGAAACCTGGTGACTCCGGAGGGCTACAAGCTGCTCAGCGAGGCCGGCCAGCCCATTAAGATCGACTTGAACCAGACCATGGGCGCCAAGGCGACCACCAAGGTCACCCTGGGCGGCATCATCAGTTCGAACACGCCCATCCAGCCTGACCCGGGCTCGACCTTCACCCTGGGATTCGGCGTGGTGGACAGCCGGGGCGGCCCCCAGTCCATCGACCTGACCTTCACGCACACCGCCGCTAACACCTGGACGGTAGCCAACGGCACGGCCACGACCACGCTGACCATCGACCCCACCACAGGCAAACCGACGGGCACGGCCAGCCTGAGCGTCACCTACACGCCCTCCTACACGGGCGCCACAGCGCAGACGGTGGCCTTTGACCTCAGCCAACTGATCAGCAACAGCAGTCCCACCGACGTCAACGTGGCCACCCAGGACGGCGCCAGCGCCGGCAAGGTGGACCGCTTCAGCGTCGGCCCCGACGGCACGGTGACCCTGAGCTTCACCAACGGCCAGACACAGCAGGCCTCGCAGATCGGCCTGGCCCGGTTCTCCAATCCCGCCGGCCTGATGGCCGTGGGCCAGAACCTCTACCAGGAGACCGCCGCCTCCGGCCAGGCCCAGACGGGCAAGCCCGGCAGCGCCCAGTTCGGCAGCCTGGCGCAGTCGGCCCTGGAGACGTCCAACGTGCAGGTGGTCGAGGAGATGGTCAACCTCATCGTGGCTCAGCGCGCCTACGAGATCAACTCCAAGGCGGTACAGAGCTCCGACGAGATGCTGGGCATCGCCAACGGCCTGCGACGCTAGGGAGGGGTAGCACGTGAGCCTTGACCCACTGGGCGCCGCTCGGTCCGCCCTTGCCGCCGCCGCTTCCCGGCCCGCGGTTGGTCCAACGTCTGCTGCCGCGCCCCGCTCCGCCGCCGGCATGGAACCGGCCGAGGCGGCCGGGCTGAAGGACGCCTGCCAGCAGTTTGAGGCCCTCTTCCTGCAGCAACTGCTGAAGGAAGCCCGGGCGGGAGCGGCCGCCCTCTCGGGGGAGAAGCGCTCCTTTGACCGGGAGGTCTACGAGGGCTGGCAGGACGAGCAATTCGCCAGCGCCATGAGCGGCTCAGGCGGCATTGGCCTGGCCGAGATGCTGTACCGGCAACTGGGCGGGGTGAACGCCTCCCCGCCCCGTGGGAGGGACGTATGAACACTCAGGAAATCATGGGCATCCTACCCCACCGGCCGCCGTTCCTGCTGGTCGACCAGGTGCTGGAACTGGACCCGGGCAAGCGGGCCGTAGGCCTGAAGAGCGTGACGGTCAACGAGCCCTTCTTTGCCGGGCATTTCCCCGGTTTTCCCGTCATGCCGGGCGTTCTCATCGTGGAGGCTATGGCCCAGGTCGGGGCTGTGGCGCTCCTTTCGCTGGAGGAGTACCGCGGCCGCATTGCCCTCTTCGCCGGCATCGACGGCGCCCGCTTCCGGCGGCAGGTGGTGCCGGGCGATCAGCTTCGCATGGAGGTCACCCTGGACCGCATCCGCGGCACCCTGGGCAAGGGCTCAGGCAAGGCCTGGGTCGGCGAGCAGCTGGCGGCCGAGGCCCAGCTTCTCTTTGCCATCGGCCCCGCCGCGGAGGGCGCGCAGAAGTAAGGCCAAGGGGCCAAACCTGGCCGGGGCGCACGTCCGGAACGGCGCCGGCGGGGTTCGTTGACAATTTCCGGCGGTGGATGCTACACTGGCTCTAGCCTCAACAACTGCATGGCTCATCTAGAGAGGACGAGGGACTGGCCCGATGACGCCTCGACAACCGGCCGCACCTTCCGCGGTACGGTGCCAATTCCAGCAGATGAGACGAGGACGCGCGTCCTGGACCTCTTCAACGGAAGGGGTTTTTTCTTTGTCCGGCCTGGCCTCACAGCAGAGGGGGTGCGGTCCGTGCTCCTGACCGTGGACGCCGCCGGCGTACTGCCGTCAGCCGCCGCCGTCCTGAGGTTGTTGGACCGCCGCCAGGCAGGCGGCGTGGCCGATGAGGTCCTACAGGCGGTTGAGGCCGCGCTGCACCGAGCGCCCGAGCAGATGACGCCGCGGGTCGTCTGGACCACGCGGCCCCTGGCGGTACAGCAAGGCCATCTGGTGGTCCTGGGCCGGTCCAGGGGGGAGAGCCCTCTCCGCTGGAGCCGGGACGGAGTTCCGTCACACCTGGCGGCAGCGGGGCAGGTCAGCCTGGCCGTGGTCACCCTGGGGCCTGAGCTGGAGGACGAGTCCACGGCGGCCTTTCGTCGCGGCGAGTACCTGCTGGGGCTGGCCCTGGATGCGGTGGGCACCGGAGCGGTGCACCGCCTCATGGCCTGGACTCGAGCCAGGGTGCGCGCCGAGGCGCGTGCGGCCGGGTTCGACGCCGGGGTGCCGGCGGGTCCGGGCTATGACCGTTGGCCCCTGGACGACCTGCCCGCCGTTGCGGCGGCTGCTGGAGGGCCCCTGGCCGGTGTGACGGTGACGTCGGGGCTGATGCTGGACCCGGGTAAGAGCCTGTGCCGGGTCATACCCTGGCTGATGGAGAAAAGGGGGGGAAGGCCTTGACGCGTTTGCTGGAGTGGCTGACGGACCGGCGGGTGCTGGTGCTGGACGGCGCCATGGGCACGATGCTGCAGGCGCAGGGCCTGCCGCCGGGCGGTTCCCCCGAACGATGGGTTCTGGAGGCCCCTGACCGCATCGAGGCCATTCATCGCGCCTACCAGGAAGCCGGCGCGGACCTGGTGGAGACCAACACCTTCGGCGGCAGCCGGCCCAAACTGGCCGAGTACGGCCTGGAGGGACGGGTTCGCGACATCAACGCCCGAGCCGTGGAGCTGGCCCGCCGCGCGGTGGGCGTAAGGGCCCTGGTCGCCGGCTCCATCGGGCCGACGGGCCTCTTCCTGGAGCCCCTCGGGCCCCTGTCCTTCGACCTCGCCGTAGAGATCTTCGCCGAACAGGCGAGGGCCTTTGAGGAGGCGGGGGCGGACGCGGTCATCATTGAAACCATGGCGGACCTGGCCGAGATCCGGGCCGCCGTCATCGCCGTCAACTCGACCACCTCTCTGCCGGTCATCGCCCAGATGACCTTTGACCCGGGCGGCCGCACCTTCGCCGGCACCGACCCGGCGGCGGCGGTGGCCACCCTGGAGGGGCTGGGGGTCGCCGTCCTCGGCGCCAACTGCTCCCTCGGGCCGAAGGAGCTCTTTCCCGTAGCCCAGCAGCTGGTACGGCTGGCTAAAGTACCTGTCAGCATCCTGCCCAACGCCGGTCTGCCCGTCCTGGAGGATGGCATCACCCGCTTCCCGGAGCGGCCCGATTCCTTCGCCGACTGGGGCCGCCGTCTGGCGGAGGCCGGTGTGCGGCTGGTGGGCGGCTGCTGCGGGACCACGCCCGACCACATTCGCGCCCTTCGGGCCGCGGTGGAGGCGGTTCGCGACCGGGTACAGCCCCTCCCCACGAAGACCACACCGGCGTCCGCAGTGGCCAGCCGCATTCGCGCCGTGGAGTTCAGCGATGCCGCAGGGCCCATCATCATCGGCGAGCGCATCAACCCCACTTCGCGGAAGAAGCTGGCCGCCGACATCCGCGAGGGCCGGTTCGCCCTGGTGCGAGCCGAGGCCCGCTCGCAGCTGGCGGCGGGGGCTCACCTGCTGGACGTGAACGTAGGCGTTCCGGCCATCGACGAGGCACCGGCCATGCGGGCCGCGGTGACAGCGGTGCAGCAGGCTGTAGACGCCCCCCTGTGCCTGGATTCCCCGGACCCCCTGGCCCTGGAGGCAGGCCTCAAGGTCTACGTAGGGCGGCCGCTCCTCAATTCGGTCACCGCCGAAGAGGAGCGCCTTGCCCGGGTGCTGCCCCTGGTCAAGAAATACGGGGCCATGGTTATCGCCCTGGCCCTGGATGATTCCGGCATTCCCATGACCGCCGAGGGGCGCCTGGCAGCGGCCCGCAAGATTGTGGAGCGGGCCGAGGCCATGGGTATCCCCCGCCAGTACCTGCTGGTCGACTGCCTGGTGTTGACAGCCGGGGCCCAGGCGCGCGAGGCCATGGAGACGCCGCGGGCCATCCGCCTGGTCAAGGAAGAACTGGGTGTACGCACTGTCTTGGGCATCAGCAACATCTCCTTCGGCCTGCCGGCTCGGGAACTGCTGACGTCCAGCTACCTCACCGTCAACCTGGCCTACGGCCTGGACGCGGCCATCGCCAATCCCCTGGAGCCGCGGGTCTGGGAGTCGGTGCGGAGCGCCCGTCTCCTGCTGGGGCGCGACCCTGACGCCGGCGAGTACCTGGCCTTCGCCCGCCCCTGGGCGGAAGCGCGCGCAACTCAGGCAGCAGCGGGAGCCCCGGCTTCGGCGACTGCAGCCGCGCCTGCTGCCGCGGCGCCCCGGGCCGGGCCGCGCCCGCTGCAGGGGGCGGCGGCGCCGGAGTTTGCCCGACTGGGCCCGCTGGAACAGAACCCACTGGCCCGCAGCCTCTTCCAGGCCGTGCTGGAGGGGAACCGCGAGGGCATCCTCCCCCTGACCGAGCAGGCCCTGGAGCAAGGCGTCGGCCCAATGGACATTCTGAACGGGATGCTCATCCCCGCCATCGAGGACGTGGGGGACAAGTTCGGAGCCGGCATCTTCTTCCTGCCGCAGCTGATGCTGTCGGCGGAGGCGATGAAGAGGGCCTTCCACCGGCTGAAACCGGAGCTGGAGAAGCTGAAGGACGGCCGGGCGGAACGCGGCCGCGTAGTCCTGGCCACCGTGGAGGGCGACATCCACGATATTGGCAAGAATATCGTCGCAGTCTTGCTTGAGAATCACGGATTTCGGGTGATGGACCTGGGCAAGAGCGTGCCGGCAGACCGCATCCTGCAGGCCGCCCGGAGCGAGGAAGCAGACCTCATCGGCCTGTCCGCCCTCATGACCACCACCATGCCGCGCATGCGGGACGTGGTGCAGAAGGTATCGCAGCAGGGCCTGCCGGTGCAGGTGATGATCGGCGGCGCAGTAACCACCGAGTCCTACGCCCGGCAGATTGGAGCCCACGGCTACGGCAAAGATGCCCGAGCCGCCGTGGACCTGGCCAAACGTCTTACCGGTGAGCCGGCGGGGTCTTCAGCGCCGGCGGACGCCGCATCCTAGCCAGCCTGCAACCCCGAACTCCGACGCCGTTGCGTCATGGACCAGAGGAGGAAGAAAAACGTGACCAAGCGCGTACTGTTCACGTCCGAGTCGGTAACCGAAGGCCATCCTGACAAGATGGCCGACCAGATTTCGGACGCCATTCTGGACGCCATCCTGGCCAGGGACCCGGATGCGCGGGTGGCCTGCGAGACCTTCGTCACCACAGGTATGGCGCTGGTCGGTGGCGAGATCTCCACCACCTGCTACGTGGATATTCCCAAGATCATTCGCGACACCGTTCGGGGCATCGGCTACACCCGGGCCAAGTACGGGTTCGACGGTTCCACCTGCGCCGTGCTGACCTCCATTGATGAACAGTCCCCGGACATCGCCCTGGGGGTCAACCAGGCCCTGGAGGCGAAGGAAGGCAGCGAGTCCTTCCAGGACGTCGAAGCTCTGGGCGCCGGCGATCAAGGCATGATGTTCGGCTTCGCCTGCGACGAGACCCCTGAACTGATGCCCATGCCCATCGCCCTGGCGCACACGCTGGCCCGCCGTCTGGCCGAGGTGCGCAAGTCGCGCCTCCTCACCTACCTGCGGCCCGACGGCAAGACCCAGGTAACCGTCGAATATGTGGACGGCCGGCCCACGCGCGTGGACACCGTGCTCATTTCCACCCAGCACCATCCCGAAGTCTCTCAGGACACCATCCGCCGAGACCTGGTGGAGCACGTGATTCGCCCCGTCGTTCCGGCGCGCCTTTTGGACGATAGGACCCGGATTCTGGTGAACCCCACCGGCCGGTTCGTGGTGGGCGGCCCCCAGGGCGACTCCGGCCTCACCGGTCGCAAGATCATCGTTGATACGTATGGCGGGTATGCCCGCCACGGCGGCGGCGCCTTCTCCGGCAAGGATCCCACCAAGGTGGACCGTTCCGCCGCCTACGCCGCCCGCTGGGTGGCCAAGAACGTGGTGGCAGCGGGCCTGGCCTCCAAGTGCGAGATTCAGGTGGCCTACGCCATCGGCGTGGCCCATCCGGTCTCGGTCCTGGTGGAGACCTTCGGAACCAGCGTCATTCCGGAGGACCAGATCGCGCACCTCGTACAGGAGCACTTCGACCTCCGGCCGGCCGCCATCATTCGCGACCTGAACCTGCGCCGGCCCATCTACCAGCGGACGGCGGCTTACGGCCACTTCGGCCGAACCGACGTGGATCTGCCCTGGGAGCATACGGACCGCGCCGACGCCCTGCGCCAGGCCGCCGGCCTGTCTGGGTCCGCTCCCCTGGCGCGTGAAGCCGCCCCTGCCCGGCAGTAAACTTGAGTTCCGACCCCACGAGGAGGGCCCCGCGCCGTGCACGCAGGGCCCTTGGCGTGTTCCGGTTTCGTCTTTTCCCCGCCGGGAATAGGATGGCAGCAGGCGCCCGTCCGCCGGCGTTCCGGCGGCCCCGGGGGCGGGGAGGAAGGTCAGGTATGAATCTGGTGCTGCAAGGCCTGATGGTCTTCCTGGCCACGTACGGCCTTCTGGTGCTGGTTGCGGACTTCGGCCAGAGCCTTCATGCCTGGAGCCGCAGCCGACGGCTGCCCTTCGTCAGCCTGGTCCTTCTCGTGCGTGACCAGGAGGCCACGGTGGAAGGCCTGGTGACGGATATTCTGTCGATTGACTACCGTTCGGCCCGGGGGTCGCCCAACTACGAGCTGGTCGTGGTGGATGACCGCTCTCTAGACAGCACGCCGACTATTTTGGAGCGCCTCGCTCAGCAGCACGCCGCCCTTCGGGTAGTTCGGCTCGGCGAGGCAGGCAGCCCCGGCCAGACCGCAGCCGACCTGGGCTTGTTCCTCAGCCACAGCCCGGCCGCCCTGGTGCTGGATGCCCGCATGCGTCATGCCGATTCGCGTCTCCTGGAGGCCGCCGAGTACCTCCTTGGCCGGCGGCGGACCCCGCCGGGTCCGACCGGCCTGCCGAATTGACGCACAGGGGAAGGAAGAAACAGGAGGGCTGACGAATAGTGCCGCAGTAGATGGGGGACCCCTGTCGTTCGGTGCGGGAGGTGAGCGGTATGCAGCGGCTACCCGTGGCCCGGCTCCGGTCGGGCATGGTCGTGGCGCGGCCCATCGTAGGTTCCAGCGGCCAAATGCTGCTGTCCACCGGCACCGTGCTAAACGAGACGTACATCCACCGGCTCAAGGAGAAGGGCATTCCTTCTATCTATATCCAGGAGCAGGCCCCGGAGCTGACCGTCCAGGTGGACGACGTCATCTCCGACAAGTCGCGCCTCCGGGCCAACGTAGCGGTCCGAGACCTGATGAAGGACGTCAAGACCGAGTTAGCCGTGGCGCGCCGCGGCTTCGTCACCCTGAATGACGTCCAGGTCCGCAAGTCCGTCAACTCCCTGGTAGATGAGCTGCTCACCAACCGGGATATCGCCGTCAACCTGGCCGATATTCGCTCCCTGGACAACTACACCTTCGGCCACTCGGTCCAGGTGGGGGTGCTGGCCATTCTAACCGGCATCACCATGGGCTACGACCACTTGAGGCTCCGCGACCTGGGCATCGGCGCCATCCTGCATGACATCGGCATCACCCGCGTCCCGGAGGCCATCGCCACCAAGACGGGCGCCCTGACGCCGGAAGAGATGGCCGAGATGCAGAAGCACTGCGAGTATGGCTTCGACATCCTGCGCTACCAGCCGAACCTCAGCATCCTCTCGGCTCACGTGGCCTATCAACACCACGAGAGGCACAACGGCGAGGGCTACCCCCGCGGCCTGAAGGGCGACGAGATCCAGGAGTACGCCCGCATCGTGGCCATTGCCGAGCAATACGACTCGCTCATCTCCGACCGTCCCTGGCGGGCCGCCCACCTGCCGCACGAGGCGGTGGAGATCATCGCCGGCGGCGGCGACTATTACTTTGACTACCGGGTGGTCAAGCCTTTCCTGGAGAACGTCGCCGTCTATCCCGTGGGCACCTTGGTGGAACTGAACGACGGTACCCGCGGCGTGGTCACCCAGGTACAGAAGGGCCTGACGCTCCGGCCGTCCATCCGCCTGCTCCGCTACGAGGACGGCACGGCCATCAAGCCGCCCATCGAGGTCCGCCTTCTGGACCACCCGACCCTGCTGGTTTCGCGGGTTCTGACCGACCCTTCCGACGTGCTCCCTGCCGGGCAGGTCGCTCAGGGCGGCGGCTCCAGCTGATGTCCTCGCCGTCCCTGATGCCGCTGCTGTCTCTGCTGTCCGACCTTCGGACCGGCCTGGTCCGGCTGTTCTGGCCGGAGAGGCCCGGCTGCCTCTGGTGCGGGGAGCCGCTCGCGGCAAGCGTGGTGCCCGACAGACTTTGTCCGACCTGCCGCGGCACCGTGACGCGGGCTCCTATTGCCGGCAGATCCCGTGAGCCCCTGGCTTCCGTCGCCGCCGTCGGTCCCTACGAGGGTGGGCTGGCCCAGGCTATCCGCGACCTGAAATACCGGCGCCGCCGGTCCCTGGTTCCTTCTCTGGGACAGGCCCTGGCCGGGGCGGTGGCAGGTGCCCGCCTCGCCGCCCAGCCGGCGGCCAGGGACGGTCAGCCCGTGGGCAAGCCGGTCCTGGTGCCAGTGCCGCTGCACGCCCGGCGCTTCCGAGAACGCGGTTTCAACCAGTCGGAGCTGCTGGGCCGGGAGGTTTCGCGCCTGCTCGGCTGGCCCCTTGAGGGGCAATCCCTGCTGCGGGTCCGCGCCACGCGCCGCCAGGCCCGACTTGGGCGGAGCCAGCGGGAGCAGAACCTGAACGGCGCGTTTTCCGTCCGACCGGGCTGGGCCGCTCCGGGCCACGTGGTCCTGATTGACGACGTATACACCACGGGGGCGACCGCCTCCGCCTGCGCCGAAGCTCTGGTCCGGGCCGGGGCCCGGCGGGTGGACATTGTGACCCTGGCCATTGAACGGTAGAAGCTCTGGAATAAACGGGGAGGCGAGACGGTGGATATTCGCAACTGTCCGCAGTGCGGGCGCATCTTTCAGTACGGGGGCCGAAACCTCTGCCCGGCCTGCGTTCAGCAGGAGGACGCGCTCTTCGAGAAGGTGCGGGCGTACCTCCACGAGCACGAGGGGGCTTCCGTCGACGAGATCTCGGAGGCGACCGAGGTAGAACCCAAGAAAATCATGCACTTGCTGCGCGAGGGGCGCCTGCAGGTCAGGGACGGCTCCCTCTCGGGGCTCTATTGCGAGTCCTGCGGCGCGCCAGTGCCGGGCGGCCGGTTGTGCTCCAAATGCGCCAAGGTCCTGGAGAAGGAAGTGGAGCAGAACTTGCAGGAGTGGGAAGGTCCCCGCGGTAATAGCTGGGGTATGCACAGCCAGGAGGGCAGGCGCAAGGAGCCGCTCAAGTAACGTTGCTTGCGGGGGTCTGCCTGAACTACGCTCTAACGAATTCGGTTCGTGTGCCCTCTTCCATGGAAGGGGGCATTGCCCTTTTCAGGGAAGGATTCCCTCAACCCGAGGACGAAGTAAGTACACCTGTCGATTTCGGGCACTTGGGGTGGAAGTCGGTGCGCCATAGAGCAAAAGGGAGATTTCGCCCCTCTGTCGCCTGTGACCGGCCCAAACCGCCCTCAACATTGCCCGGCGGACCCTCGATTCCTTGGGTAGCAAGGTTTGTGGGGTGATCCAAATGAAGGTCAACCAGACACAGGTACAGGGCGTTCTGGGAGCCTACGGCCGCCAGCAGGTGAACAAGCCCAAAGCGGCTGAGGCCAGGCCAACAGCGCCGGCGCCCGCAGAGAAGCCCTCAGATGTCGTTGAGCTGTCCCCGGAAGCCCGCGAGCTGGCCAATGTACAGCAGCGGCTGACCGAGGTCCCCGACGTTCGGGAGCAGCGCGTGGCCGAGCTTACAGCTAAGGTCCAGAGCGGAGCCTACCAGGTGCCGGCGCGGGACGTCGCCAGGCGAATCCTGGACCTGGGGCTCTAGCCTTTGCTTCCAGCGACCCTTCACGGATAGGTGGTGACTCCCGTGAACCTCCAGTCGGTAGGTCCCATGATCCAGGTTCTTCAGGATCAACTGAATGTCTATCGGACGCTTCTGGACCTGTCTCGGCGCAAACAGGAGGTTCTGGTCAAGGGTGGCACCGCCCAGTTCGAGGCTATTGTGGAAAGCGAGCAGGCCCTGCTCTGGCAGGCCGGACGCCTCGAGGAGCGCCGCCTGGGCCTCCAGACCCGGATGGCGGCGGAGATGGGGCTGGTAACGGAGGACGTTACCGTCTCCCGCATTGCCCCCTACGTGCCGCAGCCGGAGCGCGACCAACTCCGCACGCTCCAGGCCGACATCCTGAAGGTTCTCGCCGAACTGGGCGAGGTCAACGAAGTCAATACCCGGCTGATCAAGCAGTCGCTGGCCTACATCAACGCCGCGCTGCAGCTCATCACCTCAGCCGGTCAGCGCCCCGTCACCTACACCCCTCGAGGCCAGGCCCTTCCCGTAGCGGAACGGCTCAAGGTCCTCAACCAGAAGGTCTAGCCCATGGGAAACAGCCCTTTCTTTGGAATTGAGATCGGCCTTCGGGCCTTGCAGGCACAGCAGAGAGCCCTGGATGTCGTCGGCCACAATATTGCCAACGCCAACACCCCGGGTTACTCGCGCCAGCGCCTGGAACTGACGGCCAGCGACCCGTACACGGTGCCCTCGGCCATGCGGCCGGGCGGCGTGCCCGGCCAGGTCGGCACGGGCGTTACGGAAGAGGCCGTGCGCCGCTTCCGCGACACGTTCCTGGACCGCCAGTACCGCAACGAGAACAACTCTTACGGCACCTGGGCGACCCGCGAACAGGTCCTGGGCCAGGTGGAAGCCATCTTCATGGAGCCCACGGACAACGGCCTGCGAGCCACCATCGACAAGTTCTGGCAGGCGGTTCAGGACCTGGCCAATGACCCGGACGGCTCTTCCGCCCGTTCCCTGGTGCGCCAGCGGGCCGTGGAGTTTACATCGACCCTGTCCCACATGTACAAGCAGATTGCCGACCTGCGTGACAACACCACCTCCGACATGGGCGCTAAGATCAAGGAAATCAACACGGTGGTGGAGCAGGTCGCGTCCCTCAACCGCCAGATCAGCCAGGCCATGGCTGTGGGCGACACCCCCAACGACCTGATGGACAAGCGGGATCTGCTGGTGGACAACCTGACGAAGCGGGTGGATGCCCGTGAGGTGCTTCAGCCGAATGGCATCCTTAACGTCTATATCGGCGGTGTCCCTGCCGTTGAGGGCTTCGACGCCCATCACCTCAAGATGGAGACCGAGCAGGTAACCGCTCCGGTCATCTGGGACCACCTGAACCGGCCCGCGGCCATCAACGGCGGCGACCTGGGCGCCCTCATCGGACTGCGGGACAATGACCTGACCAACTACCTGGACCAACTGGACTGGATTGCCTACCAGTTCGGGGCAGCCTTCAACGCCCAGCACCGGCAAGGCTTCGACCTGAACAGCAACCCCGGCGGCGACTTCTTCGACGGGCTCCCTGTGGGGACGCCTCCCGACTCCTTCGCCGAGCACGTCGGCGCCGCCAGCCGGATCACCGTCTCCGCCGCCATCATGTCCGATCTGAACCTGATCGCCTCGGCCGCCTCCGCTCCTGTGAAGGTGGAGGACCGCGGCAATGCCGAAAAACTGTCGGATCTGTTCCGTGACGCCAAGCTTTTTCCGCCCCCGGACCCCGCTGCCACACCGCCCTATGTTTACACAGCGCCGCTTTCGGACTACTACATTTCCGTCACGTCCCGCCTCGGCGTGGATTCTCAGGCGGCCCAACGCTTGGCCGGGAACCAGGAACTGCTTCTGAAGTCCATTGACAACCAGCGCACCGGCGTCTCCGGCGTCTCCC
Source organism: uncultured Bacillota bacterium (assembly GCA_937868875.1). GTDB lineage: Bacteria > Bacillota > Sulfobacillia > JAMDAP01 > JAMDAP01 > JAMDAP01. Next base: position 40,128 of record CALMNP010000417.1, read on the forward strand.
TGGACGAAGAGATGGTCAACATGATCAAGTATCAGAACGCCTACAGCGCTGCGGCGCGCATCGTGACCACCGTGGACGAGATGCTCGACACCATTATCAACCGGCTTGGCATCGTTGGGAGGTAATAGGCCATGAGAGTGACAAGCAGTTCCATCGCCGGCAACCTGGTCTATAACCTGCAGCAGGTGACCAAGCGTATTGACACCCTGCAGACCCAGCTGGCCTCCGGCAAGCAGGTGCAGACGGTCTCCGATGACCCCAACCAGGCACGGGCGGGCATGAAGCTCCGCACGTCCCTGGCCGCCAATGAGCAGTACCAGAAGAATGCGAACGACGCCGACGGCTGGCTGCAGAGCACGGACATAGCCCTGGATCAACTGGGGCGCGTGCTGGAACGAGCCAAGGTCCTGGCTGTGAACGGCGGCATGGACACCCTGCCGGTCGAATCTCGTCAGGCCCTGGCCGACGAGGCCAAGCAGCTCCTGGGCGAGGCCGTCCAGGTGGGCAATGCTACCTTTGGCGACAAGTTCATCTTCGCGGGCTTCAAGACCAAGTCCCCCGCCTTTACTCAAGCCGGCCTGACGGTGACGCCCAACAACCCCTTGGACGGGGCTGAGGCCCTCAACCGCGAGATTTCCGCCGGCGTGCGCCTGAGCATCAACGTCACCGGGCAGGCCCTGACGGACACCAAGGTCTTCGATGCCCTGTCCAACCTGGCCAACAGCCTCGCCTCAGGCAACGCCCTGGAGACCGGCACGACCCGTCTTCAGGAAATTGACGACTCTATCAATGCTATCCTCTCGCTGCGGTCTGAGATCGGCGCCAAGGCCAACCGGGTCAGCGCCGCCCAGGATGCCCTGACCGGTGCCGAGGTCAACGTCAACAAACTCCTGGAGAGTGCGGAAGATGTGGATGTGACGAAGGCCATCGTCGACCTGACCGTGGCCGAGACCTCGCGCCAGACGGCCCTGGCGGTGGGCGCCCGCATCATCCCCAAGACCCTGGTCGACTTCCTCCGCTAACACGAGCACGTAAAGGCCGGGACGCCCTCTGGAGGCGTCCCGTCTCGTTCCTCAGAGGAGAGATGCAAGGCATGGAACTGCAGACATCCCGCTTCGGCACCCTGACGGTGCCTGACGAGAAGGTCCTGGGCTTTCCGGACGGCCTCTACGGTTTCGAAGAGAGCCGCCAATTCGTCCTGGTCGACCTGGGGCGGCCGGACAGCGGCTTCTTCTGGCTGCAGTCGCTGGAGGATGGCGACCTGGCGTTTGTTCTGGTGAACCCCCTGCTCTTCGCGCCCGACTACGAACTGGATGCTATAGAGGAGGACCTGGCTGCCGTCGGCGCATCCACCCTGGATCACGCCGTGGTCATGGCCCTGGTCTCCGTCCCCGAGGACTTCCGTCTGGCGACCGCAAACCTTCAGGCGCCCCTGCTGATCAACTCCGACCGGAGACTGGGACGCCAGATCATCACCGGCAACCCGTCCCACTCCCTCAAATCCCCGGTTTTTGTGGCTCCGCAGACTGCTGCTGCGACGCGGTAGCGGCCACGCCGCCAGGGAGGGCGGCGATACCCGACAGGGAGGTCACCCCATGCTGGTGCTCACGCGCGGATTAGATCAAAGCATTCTGATCGGCGACGGCATCGAGATCAAAATCGTCGCCATCAAAGGTACGGGGGACGGCGCTGCCGTCCGGCTGGGGATCGAGGCGCCCCGGAATGTCCGCGTCCTGCGGAAGGAAGTGCTGGACGAGGTGGCGCGGGAGAACCGCACCGCCCAGGCTCCGGCGTCGGCCGAGACGCTGGAGGCCCTGCTGGCACAAGCTCCATGGGCTAAAGAGGGAGAAAACAAGCCCAAATAGGGAGCTTTTGAGAGGAAAATCCCGCCATCGGCGGGATTTTTGCTTGACGGGGCCGGAAATCGCCCCCAGCAATTGCGCCAGCCCTGTCGATTCATAGAGTGAAGGCAGAATCTGCCTGCGGCGGCGGGATGCCGCCGACGCCCCGCCGGAACCGCGGCTGGCGGGGTCAGACCCCAAATTCGTCAAGGAGGATGAATGAACCGTGAGGATCAACAACAACATCAGCGCCCTGAACGCTTGGCGCAACCTGACCATGACTGACGGGTCCATCGGCAAGTCCCTTGAGAAGCTGTCGTCCGGCCTCCGCATCAACCGCGCCGCCGACGACGCCGCCGGCCTGGCGATTTCGGAAAAGATGCGCGCCCAGATCAAGGGCCTGAACCAGGCGGTTCGGAACGCCCAGGACGGCATCTCCCTCATCCAGACCGCAGAAGGTGCCCTGACCGAGACCCACAGCATCCTGCAGCGTATGCGCGAGCTGGCCGTTCAGGCGTCGAACGACACCCTGACGACCGAAGATCGCGGGACGATCCAGAAGGAAGTCGACCAGCTGATCGGCGAGGTCAACCGCATTTCCGACACCACGGAGTTCAACACCCGCAAGCTGTTGAACGGCGCGGCCGGTCTGGATGCCACTGTTTCCGGACTCAACGCTGACCGTGTGTCGGTCAAGGAAGGCACTGCTGATACGCAGGCCGGCGGCAAGGTCAACATCACCAACATCACCTCGGCCAAATCGGCCAGCACGGGCGCGGGTTCCCTGGCCGTCGTTGCCGGCGGAACTTTCACGATCAACGGGACGTCCATTACCGTCGCGGCCGGATCCACTGGTGACCAGATCGCTGCTGCCATCAACGCCGTGACAGGTCAGACGGGCGTGAAGGCCGCTTGGGACGCCACCGGTTCCACGCTTACTGTAGAAACGCAGGACGTGGGTAGCGCCGCCAAGCAGGTCATCGCCGGCCTTGACACCGTCACCGGTGCGGTCGCCGGCACCTTTGATGGCACCGATGTCGGTACCGACGCCGTGATCACTGCGACAGACGAGAACGCCGTGGCCATCACGAGCTACACGGCCCGCGGCAACGACATCACCATCACCCAGAGCGCCACGAAGGCCAAGGGTCTGACGTTCTCCGTCTATAGCGGTTACACGGCCGCTACGGCCGTCACTGCTAACATTACGGTCAATGCGAACAACGCCATGAACTTCCAGATCGGCGCCAACTCCGGCCAGAGCATGTACGCCTCGGTCGGCAACATGAGCGCCGCTGCGCTTGGCATTGGCAACATCAACGTGACGGCCCGGTCGTCCGCCTCCGACGGGATCTCGGTCCTGGATACCGCCATCAAGACGGTCTCCGGCGAGCGCGCCAAGCTCGGTGCTGTGCAGAACCGTCTCGAGCACACCATCAACAACTTGGGCGCCGCCTCCGAGAACCTGACGGCTGCCGAGTCCCGCGTTCGCGACGTGGATATGGCTCAGGAGATGACCGCCTTCACCCGGAACCAGATCCTGATGCAGGCTGGCACCGCGATGCTGGCGCAGGCCAACCAGAAGCCGCAGAGCGTTCTCCAGCTCCTCCGGTAAGTTCACCTCTGAATCGTGGAAGCCAGCCCCCCAGGGGCTGGCTTCCACACCCCCTTAGAAAGGCGGGTTGAGTAGGGTGCGCGTAGAAGCTAGCAGCAGCGCGGTGCGTTCCGCTGAGGCGGACTCCCTCGCTCTGGTCAAACAACTGCCCGCCGTGACCTTGCCTGGTCAGGCGCCCAACCGCCCTCAGCCGGGAAGTGTGCAGCCTCGCGAGCGCCAGCCCTCTCCACGCGAAGTGGAGCAGGCGGTGGAGACCCTCAACAGGACCTCCCTCATCTTCAACACCAACCTCCGTTTCTCCATTCATGAGGCGACGCATCAAATCATGGTCAAGGTTATCCGCGAGGATACCGGCGAGGTCATTCGGGAGGTTCCCCCCGAGAAAGCGCTTGACGCCCTGGCCAGGATGGAACAGGCCCTGGGCCTGCTCGTAGACGAGCGGCGATAGCACAGAAGCTACAGCCGGGAGGCCCGGAGCCCGGCACAAGTTTTCGGTCAGGAAGTGAGTCCCATGACGTCTCCCTTCAGCATCGGCGGCCTGGCCTCAGGTATCGATACCCAGAGCATGATCTCCAAGCTCATGGACA
>CALMNP010000418.1 GCA_937868875.1 uncultured Bacillota bacterium
GTCCGACCTCATCATGTAGTCGACCCCTAAGGTCTCCACCCCTTCACCTCCTTCCCTTTGTACTGAGGGCTTCGCAACATAGTCTATGTTTCTGTCGCCCGGCAATGTCCCGGCAGCAAAGAGGGGCCATACCTCATGTGGGTATGGCCCCTCAAACGTTGTCATATGGTGGAAGGGGTGGGATTCGAATGATCGGCTTGTAGAGCCTCCGCGGCATGGGGCAAGTCTAAAGGTTTTCCAGGAGGAGCTGGGTGGTCACCATGGAACCTTCATCTTTCTCAGAAAGTTGGTTCCCCCACTGGTGCCACCCGAGGCGGTGGTGCCGGGCGAACAGCTCCAGGTAAGGTCCGGGGCTGCACTGCTCAATAATGGCATACTGCTCGTCAGGCTTTCGGGAATGCTCCCGCTTCTGGGAAATGATAATGTTGGGCTGGGTCCGCCCAGGCTTAAAGGTCCGTAGAGAACCACGGACTCCGAACAGCACGAGCTCAGTTACGTTCCGATAGTAAAAGCCCACACCTCTCCGGTCAGGGCCGCCATCCTTGCGCACCTTGTACCACACGATGTTCGTCTTATAGGTGAACCCCCACCTCTTCATAACCTCAAGGCCCTCATTGATGAGGGCGTTTGGGACCCATAGGTAGAGGTGGGACTGGGGTAGCGTTACTTGGGGAATCGGCAGCTCCATGATGTCGTTGAGGGTCATTGTGTTGTACCGGTAGAGCCGCTTATGTTCAGGCGCGACCTTGCCCGTTCGATTATTGAAAGGCCATGGTGGGTCAGCCAGGATAGTCCCAAACCGCTCGCCCTTGGCGGTCAGGAGTAGGGACTCGCCGGCTGTCTCTGGCAGGTCAGGAAGGTCGTTAGATTCACGATGAGTGAAGATCGCCAAGCCTTATCCCCTCCCCTAGCGTATCGACGTATAGAGACTTGGTGATACCAAAGACCAGAACCGGGCAGCCACCGCCCCCGCCGCCCTCAATTCGGGGGATCAGTTTGCTCATATGCGTGGTCGAGTTGCCGTAGCTGCTGCCCTTTCCCAAGGAGTCAAAGATACCCTGCAGCTCATCGCACCGCGTGATGATTACCCCAACATCAATTGCCCTGAGGTCAAATAGGAGACGGAAGTTGTTCAGGTCGCGGTCGAAAAAGGGATCCTTGTTATTCCACTCAACCTCCAGTGCTACTCGGTTCTTATAGCAGTCTACGGCATGAGTTGGCGTTTCATAGACGGTGTCATCCACGAAGATCTTAGTATCAAAGGACTTCTCCCGCCAACCAAGCTTGGTGAAGTGCCCGTCGATTCGGCTCGCTATGGGTGACTTGTTCTTGCCCTTCTCGACCACCTCGATACGGTACAGCCGAAAACCCCTCAGCACTGCGAGGATTTCGTCCCATTCCTGGGGGTGTACCCCCTGAAGAATGGCGCTGGCGTTACGCCACTCGTGAACCTCATACAGCTTGGTGATGTCTTCTGGGACAAGCATGGCCCAGTCTCCTCGTGGTCCTTTTTGTTACCATAAGGTGAATGGCATTGCGAGCTCGGTGCTGCCCAAACGGCGCACTACCGCCTTAGCACCGGTGCTAAGGTTCGATTTCCTTGTTTACAGTTCCTTCCTAGTTTGTCGCCTATCCTTCGACAAATTACGTCACAATCCGATAGTGTGGCATTTTCGCCAAGACCGTGCTGCCCGATGTCCGCTTGCACGTCTTGCCACGGCCATGCCACCACGCTATTACGGCAGGGCCAAAAGTCCTCAGCGTGTGCCTCCACCACTGCACGTTAACCTTGCCCTGGATACCTGGAACCACGTTATCCTGGGGCTCCAGGAAGAGGTCGCCCAGAAAGCTGACGACGTCGTGAATAAAAGGTTTGCAATCCGTTTGCAATGGGGCACAAAAAGGGGCCGTACCTCCAGTGGGTATGGCCCCTAAAACGTTGTCATATGGCGGAAGGGGTGGGATTCGAACCCACGGAGAGCTTGCGCCCTCGGCGGTTTTCAAGACCGCTTCCTTAAACCACTCGGACACCCTTCCGAAGTGGCCGCGTAATAGCGAATAATCCGCTAAACAGCGGCGCAATTCACTGTAGCATGGTCCGCCGAACGTGGTCAAGGTGCGTCCGGTGGCGCGGCTTGAAACACGCGGTTCCGCTCCTAATCTTTCGGCGCAATGCGCTCCAGGCCGCCCATGTACGGCCGTAGCACCGGCGGAATGGTGACCGAACCGTCGGCTTCCTGGTAATTCTCAAGAATCGCGGCCACGGTACGGCCGATGGCAAGACCCGACGCATTGAGCGTGTGGACGAACTCCACCTTGCCCTGGTCGTTGCGGAAGCGCATGCCGCCGCGGCGGGCCTGGAAGTCGCGGATGTTGGAGGCCGAGCTGATCTCCACGTAGCGGTTGTAGCTGGGCATCCACAGCTCCAGGTCGTATTTCTTGGCCTGCTGGAAGCCCATGTCGCCGGTGCACATGAACAGGACGTGGTAGGGAATCTCCAGGCGCTGCAGCACGTCCTCGGCGTCGTGGGTGAGCTTCTCGAGTTCGGCGGCGGATTCCTCGGGCTTGGTGAACACCACCAACTCCACCTTGTCGAACTGGTGCATGCGCACGAGGCCGCGCGTGTCACGGCCGGCGGCGCCGGCCTCCGAGCGGAAGCAGGGCGAGTAGGCGCAGTAGCGCAGGGGCAGGTCGGCGCCACTGAGGATCTCGTCCCGGTGCATGTTGACCAGGGCGGTCTCGGCGGTGGGAATCAGGTAGTAGGGCTGGTCGCGGAGGGCGAAGACATCTTCCGCGAACTTGGGGAACTGGCCGGTGGCGTACATGCTGGCCTCGTTGACCATCAGCGGCACCCAGTTCTCGGTGTAGCCGTGGTCGCGGATGTGAAGGTCCAGCATGAAGTTCATGACGGCGCGCACCAGGGTGGCGCCGAACCCCCGGAAGTAGACGAAGCGCGCGCCGGTGGCCTTGGCGGCGGCCTCGAAGTCGAGGATGCCAAGGCGCTGGCCCACTTCCCAGTGGGGCTTGGGTTCAAACCCGAAGTCCCGCGGCTGGCCCCAGCGGCGAATCTCCACGTTGGCGCTCTCGTCGGCCCCCACGGGCACATCTGGGTCGGGGATGTTGGGAACGGTCAGCATCACGGCGTTGAGGTCGGTCTCCACCTGGCGAACCTCTTCATCCAGGGCCTTGATGCGGTCCCCCACCTGGCGCATTTCGGTGATCACCTGGGTGGCGTCCTGGCCGGCCTTCTTCAGGCGGCCGACCTCCTCCGAGACGGCGTTGCGCCGGGCCTTGAGCTGC
>CALMNP010000419.1 GCA_937868875.1 uncultured Bacillota bacterium
AGCTTTGAACAGTCGGTGCCGGGCCGCGTCGGCCACGTTCTGCCGGACCTGGACGTGCCGGCCCGTTCCCTGGACGAGCTGCTCCCCCGGGACGCCATCCGCGAGACACCGGCCGAGCTGCCGGAGATGGCCGAAGTGGATATCGTCCGCCACTTCGTCAACCTCTCCCGGCGCAACTACGGCGTGGACACCGGCTTCTACCCGCTGGGTTCCTGCACCATGAAGTACAACCCCAAGATCAACGAGGACGTCGCCCGCTACCCGGGCTTTGCCTTCATCCATCCGCTGCAGCCCGAGTCGTCGGTCCAGGGAGCCCTCCAGCTCATGTACGAACTGGAGAAGGACCTGGCCGAGATCACCGGCATGGACCGCGTCACCCTGCAGCCGGCTGCCGGCGCCCACGGCGAGTTCACCGGCATGGCCATCATCCGGGCCTACCACGAGAATCGCGGCCAGAAGCGAACCAAGGTGTTGATTCCGGACTCGGCCCACGGCACCAACCCGGCCACGGCCGCCATGCTGGGGTACCAGGTGGTGACCATCCCGTCGAACAGCCGGGGAGGCGTGGACGTGGAGGCCCTGCGGCAGGCGGCGGACGAGAACGTGGCCGCGCTCATGCTGACCAACCCCAACACCCTGGGGCTGTTCGACGAAAACATCAAGGAGATCGCCGCCATCGTCCACAAGGTCGGCGGCATGCTCTACTATGACGGGGCCAACGCCAATGCCATCCTGGGCTACAGCCGCCCGGGCGACATGGGCTTCGACGTGGTCCACCTGAACCTGCACAAGACCTTCTCCACGCCCCACGGCGGCGGCGGCCCGGGTGCCGGCCCGGTGGGCGTGAAGCGCGAGCTGGTGCCGTTCCTGCCCACCCCGACGGTGGAGTCTGACGGCAGCCGCTACTATCTGGACCACGACCGGCCCCTGTCCATCGGCAAGGTGCGGTCGTTCTACGGCAACTTCGGCGTCCTGGTGCGGGCTTACGCTTACATCAGGGCCTATGGCCCGGACGGGCTGAAGGCCGTCTCCGAGTACGCCGTGCTCAACGCCAATTACGTGCTGGCCAGGCTCAAGGGAGCCTATGACCTGCCCTATGACCGCCTCTGCAAGCACGAGTTCGTCGTCTCAGCCAAGAACCTGAAGACGAAGTACGGCGTGCGCACCCTGGATGTGGCCAAACGGATTCTGGACCACGGCTACCATCCGCCGACGATCTACTTCCCCCTGATTGTGGAGGAAGCCATCATGATCGAGCCGACGGAAACCGAGTCCAAGCAGACCCTGGACGGGTTCGTGGACACGATGCTGGACATCGCCCGCGAGGCGGAGCTCGACCCGGAGAAGGCCAAGGGCGCTCCCTACTCCACCTTGGTCGGCCGCCTGGACGAGGCCACCGCCGCCCGCAGGCCCAACCTGCGCTACCGCAAGGCGTTGTAGCCTTCTTTCAACCATCCTCCGCCGGCGCTCCAGAAGGGGCGCCGGCGGCTGTATACCCGACGCATCCCCGGACTGAAAGGAGCGAACGCCCTTGCGCCTCGCGTTTTTCGGCGACGTGCACGGCAACCTGCCCGCCCTGGACGCCGTCCTGACTGACATCGGGAAGGCGCACCCCGACCTGACAGTCTGCCTGGGCGACCTGGTCTTCAAGGGTCCCCAGGGGCAGGCCTGCGTGGACCGCGTGGCCGAGCTGGGCATGCCGACCCTGCAGGGAAACACCGACCGCTACCTCCTCCAGGACCCGCCTGAGCTGGTCCAGGCCTTGCAGGAGGGAGGTCCGGCGGCCGACAACGCCCAGCGGGCTCTGGCCCTGCTCAAGTGGAACCGGGCCGGTCTGAACGAGCGCGCCCTGGATTTCCTGCGCCGGGGCATGGAAAAGCACCGCGTGGAGACCGGAGCCGGCACCCTGCTGGTGGTGCACGCCTCGCCCCGCAGCGATGAGGAGGCCATCCTGCCCACATCCTCGGAGACCGACCTGGCAGCCATCCTGCATGGCCTGAGCGACACGTATATCGTGTTCGGACACTGTCACCTGGCCTTCGTGCGGACGTCCCGGGGCAAGGTGCTGATCGGCACCGGCAGCGTGGGCCGCCCCTTTGACGGCGACCCCCGGGCCTCCTGGGCCCTGGTAGACACGGACGGCGGTAATACCCGCGTCTCCCTCTGCCGCAGCGCCTACGATGTGGAGGCCACCATCCGTGCCGCCCGCGAGGCCGGCCTGCCCGGCCTGGAGGCCTACGAGCAGGGACTTCGGGCAGGGATCAGCTCATGACCGGCGTGCTCCCCGACCGTCCGCTGGAGCAGGCCTGGCGCCTGCTGGACACGGGCTTTCAGCCGGCCGCCGTGAATATGGCCATCGACGAGGCCATCCTGGAAGCCCACGGCGCCGGCGATGTCCCGCCCACGCTGCGGTTCTACGGCTGGAACCCGCCTGCCGTCTCCATCGGCTACTTCCAGCGCCTGCAGGCCGAGGTGGACCTGGACGCCTGCCGCCGCCTGGGCGTCGACGCCGTGCGCCGCCCCACCGGCGGCCGCGCCGTGCTGCACGAGGACGAGCTGACCTACAGCGTCGTCATCCGCCAGGACCTGCTGCCGGGCGACGTCATCCACACCTATCGGGTGCTCTGCCAGGGCCTGCTGGACGGTATCCGCCGCCTGGACGTGCCGGTGGAGATGGCCGCGCCGAACCCCGGGCGGCCCGCCCGGCTGGAGGCCCAGTCCTCCGCCGCCTGCTTCAACAGCCCCTCCTGGTACGAGCTGGAGGTGGGCGGGCGCAAGGTGGTGGGCAGCGCGCAGGTGAGGACAAACGGCGTCATTCTGCAGCACGGCTCTATCCTGCTGTCGCTGGACGCGGACCGCCTGTTCACCGCCCTGCGCCTGCCGGAAGAGAAGCGGGAGGCGGCCAAGCGCGTCTTCCTCCGCAAGGCCACCAGCCTGGGCGACGCCCTGGGTGAACGGGTCCCCTGGGAAGCGGCGCGGGATGCGGTGACGGCCGGGTTCGCCGCCGGCCTCGGCCTCAGCCTGACCCCTGGCGAGCTGACGCCCGGGGAGCGGGCCCGTGCCGAGGATCTGGTGCGCACCAAATACGGCGCCGATGAGTGGAACGCCAAGAAATAAGCCTCCTGGCGACGCGATGGGCACGGCGTCAGCAGGCGGGCCTGGCCGAAAAAGACGGAGGAGCGAAACGACAAAGGAGCGGGCCACCCGCTCCTTTGTCTTATAGCGAACCCCGCATGCCCTGAAGTAGACTCCGTTTGCCCTCAAGCCAAAGGCCCGATCAGGACTCGCGTGATCACCAGCCAGAAGAAAAACACCCCGGCCAGGGCCAGGCCAGGCACCAGCCACCAGCGCGGCCGCTGGCTGACCAGGTAGGCGGCCAGCAAAATCAGGAAGGGCACGGCAGGCAGCCGGTAGCGCGGGACCTCGTAGAAGAGGCTCTGGGCCAGCGCCACGTAGAGGGCGCCCAGGCCAAAGAGCAGGGCGTGCCGGTGGCGCCAGGAGAGGGCCACCCCCGCCAGGCCCAGGGCGAACAGCACAGTCTGGTAGAGCACCACCACGCCGTGGCGTCCGACCAGCGGAATCCGCTCCCAGTGGTAGAGCGGCTCGATGTAGTCGGTGACCTGGGCCCAGAAGGCACGCCACCGCAGGACTGTGAGGCGCAGGAATGCGCCGGGGTTGCTGCGGATGTACCGTACGGCCTCCTGCCTGAACAGTTTGTCCCGCTCCGCCTCATTGGGGTTCCAGACCGCCTTCTGGTAGGCGTCCAGGTAGTCGATGGCGGAGAAGGTCCCGTTGGCCCGGGGGTGGTTGCCGATGAGCAGGTTAAGCCCCGCCACCGTGTCCACGGGCACGAGGCGGTGGAACACCACCATGTTGCGGAACGTCCAGGGCAGCAGCACGGCCAGGAAGGCACCAAACGCCACGGTGCCGACCTTGAGTCGCACCTGCCAGGGGGCCGGGTGCCCAGCCGGGCGGCCGTCGGCGGCGGGCTCCGGACGCGGGCCCCAGCGGCCGGGCGGGTAGGGCACCGCCAACCACAGCGGCAGCAGGACAGCCAGGGGCAGAACGATAGAGCGGGTGAGCGCCGCCAACCCTAGAGCCACGCCGGAACCGGCGGCCCAGCGCGCAGAGCGCTTCCAGCCCGAAAGTCGCTGCGAGGCCTCTGGCGGGGAGGCGGCCAGGCGGGCGTCGGCCTCCACGGCCAGCCACACCCCGAGGGTCGTCAACGTCAGGAAGAGGACCTCCGCAAACAAAGCCCCGGCGTACCCGACGAAGGGCGGGAAGAACGCGGCCAGTGCCCCGGCCGTGAGCCCGGCCCCCCGGCCGAAGGCACGCCGGGCGGTGAGGTAGAGCAGAAGCACCAGAACCGTGCTGAGCAGAGCCTGGGTAAGGTAGATGGGGCGGTCGCTGAAGCCGAACAGCCAGTAGTGCAGCCCGACGAAGGCCACATACCCCGGCGCCCGGTAACTGCTGCCGCGGAAGTCGAAATGCGTGGCGAAGTGCAGCCCGCGGGCCTGGTAGTCGAGCGGGTCAGCGAAGTTGGGCACGTCCACCGTCCGCACGAAGGCGAGGCGGAGCCAGAGGGCCAGGCCCAGCACGACGGCCAGCGCCAGCCACTCCCAGGCGGCGCGGCCAGGCGCGGC
>CALMNP010000420.1 GCA_937868875.1 uncultured Bacillota bacterium
GTAGAACATGGATCAATTTTCGCCCCCGGGGGGACGATTTCCTGCCCTTCCCTCCCCGCCGGCCCCGGCCGCCTCCTCCCCATCGCTGGCCGCCCGCTCCGAGGCACGCTCGCCGGAGACGTCCTGCCCCGGCCGCAGCTGGGCCCTCTCTGGTCGGTCCCCGGTACGGCGGTGGCGGCGCAGTGCCTGGCGCGCCACGGGCCAATAGCGGACGGCCATGGTCACCGCCGCCAGTACCCCGCCGACCACGGCGTACACAAGCCAGGGCAGCCAGGGACGCCCGGACCGGCCGGCCATGTCCATCAGGCGCGCCCCCACCAGGTTGCCTGAGCCTTCCCCCAGTCCCCAGACGAAGGCGGCCACGCCGAAGTAGGCGCCGAGGGCACCGGGCGGCGACAGTTCGGAGACCACCGTATCGGCTGTGGGCATGACCAACATCTCGCCGATGGTGAAGACACTGACCGCCACCAGGAGCCCCACCAGCGTAGCCGTGAGGGCCACAAGACCGAGTCCCAGGCCCAGAAACCCCGTTCCCAGGGCGATGGCCGTGAGGGGGTGAAGGCGGCGCAGAAGCAGGTTGTTGACGGGCACCTGCAGGACGATGATTTGCAGGCTGGACAGGGCCCAAATGACGCCCGAGGCCGCCGTCCCCAGGCCGATGTCCAGAGCTCGCAACGGCACGGAGATGGTCAATTGCGTGTAGAGAGCCCAGATGGCGATGGAGAGCAGGCTGAAGGCCACATAGGCCCGGTCGCGGAAGAGAGCGAGCACCTGCCTCCCCTGGCCGTGGCGGGAGGTGGGACGGCGCGGCCGGTCCGGCGGGTAGAGGGCCCATGTGCCCAGACCCAGGGCCAGATGAAGGGCGCTGGCCATCAAGAACATCGCGCTGGGAAAGTGCGGCGCCAACGCGGCGCCCAGGAGGGGGCCCACCGTGGTCCCCACGTTGGCCGCTACGCCGCGCACGGAAAAGGCTGCGGAGCGGTTCTCGTCCGTGGCCAGGTCGGCGATGCCGGCCTTGGCCGAGGGCAGGAACAACCCGCCGCCCAGGCCGACCAGGGCGGCAGTCCCCAGCAGGGCCGGGAACCCGGCGACCCAGGCGTAGCCGGCCAGCCCCGCGGTCCGGAGAATCAGGCCCGCCAGCATGGTCAGGCGTCGACCCGTGCGGTCGCCCAGGGGCCCGCCCACCAGGCTCGAGAGCAGGTAGGACAGCGACATGAAGGCCATGACCACGCCGGCGTCGGTGACGGAGAGGCCGCGGCTGGCGGTAAGGATGATCACCAGAAAGGGAATCATGATGTAGTAGCCCAAGTGGCTGAGAAGAACGCCCGCCAGAAGAACCCACAGTGGGCGGCTGAAATGCGGCAAGACCACGAACAGGAGCCACCTCCAGGCCTAACCTGCCCCGGACGGCGGCGTCCTACGCGGAATGAGCCGCCCCTGAGCAGGGCAGCCTGCAGGCATTCCTCACATCAACAAGGGGAGACGAGACCATGGCAGCCTACAAGCACGCCCACTGGGAGCCGGTCCAGGTCGGAGGCGAGAACCTGTCCTGGGCCATCGTCGACGGTATGGTCCAGGTGCGCCTGCCCTTCCGTGTCAACCGCGAGAAGCTCAGCAGGTTGTTACAGCAGCAGGACTACCACGTCAGCGATGATGTGGAGGAAACCGACTCTCTGGGTTGGGGCAGGGACTACGATGCTGAGGGGTACTACCCCTATTGGGTCTTTCCCGACGACGAACAGCCCCAGTGGACCATCTTCTCCTATCCCCCCGAGGACTATGACGAGGAGGGCGGAGAGGCGGCAGGG
>CALMNP010000421.1 GCA_937868875.1 uncultured Bacillota bacterium
GTGCCTGGGTCCGCCGCTACGGTCTCGGTGCTCTGGTCATCACCCGCTGGACCAACTGGGGCATCGCTCCCACCCTGTGGCTGATGGGGCTGGCGCCCGTGTCGCTCGGCCGCACCGTCCTGGTGGCGGCGATGAACGACCTGGCCTGGGCCTTCGTTTGGGTGTGGCTGGCCCGTGTGCTGGTGCACGCGGCCTACGGAGCGGGCCTGCCGGGGTGGCTGGTGGCAGTTCCGGGCCTGGCCGTCGCCTTTATCGTCGGGGCCCGGCAGCTGTGGGCCCGGCGCCGCTTGCGCCGGGTCTGAGGACGTCCGTTTCACGCCAGGCCCAGGGTTCACCGCAAAGAATCAGGAGGGATCGGCATTCGCAACGTGAACCCAGTGGCCGTGTACCGTGGCCTTCCCGTCAGCGTCTACGTGGTGTTCATCGCTCGTATCGTCAACAGCCTGGGCAACTTCGTGTTTCCCTTCCTGAGCCTCTTCCTTACGACCAAGCTGGGGTTGAGCAAGGCGGAGACAGGGTTCTTCATCATGCTTGCGTCCACGGTGCACGTTCCTGGCTCCATGTTGGGCGGCAAACTGAGCGACCACATGGGCCGGAAGCTGGTCGTGGTTGGCGGCATGACCCTGTCCGCATTGTCCCTGGTCCCCTGCGCCCTGCTCGGCATCTCGCCGCTCGTCCCCTGGCTGGTGCTGGCCGCCGGCTTCTTCATGGCCCTGTCCGCGCCGGCGCAGTCGGCCATGATCACTGACCTCACCACTCCGGATACACGCAAGGCGACGTTCTCTCTGCTCTATCTGGGGCACAACATCGGTTTTGCGGTCGGGCCGATGATCGCCGGCTTCCTCTTCCGAAGCCACCTGCCCCTCCTCTTCCTGGGCGACGCCGCTACCACCCTGCTCTCCATCGCCCTGGTCGCGCGGTTCGTCCCGGAGACGGCGCCCCATGCGGCCTCCGCCGTCGCTGCTGCCCGTGCGGACGGCGTGCTTGAGACGGAGGTGAGCGTCCTCCCCGAGAGCGAGCGGGCGGAGCGCGGCAGCGTGCTCGAGGTGCTGCTGCGGCGTCCGATCCTTCTGGTCTCCTCCTTCCTCCTTCTGATCTACAGCCTGGTCTACTCCCAGCACATCTTCTCGTTGCCCATCCAGATGCAGGCCCTGTTCGGCGACGTCGGCGCCGTTTACTACGGTACCTTGATGAGTGTCAACGCCATCACAGTGGTGGTCCTGACCTCCTCCATCACGACCGCGACTCTGAAAGTCCGGCCCATGGTCAGCATGGGCCTGGCCGGTCTGTTCTTCGCCGCCGGGTTCGGCATGATCTACCTGATTCACTCCGTCCCCCTGCTGCTGGTCTCTACCGTCGTCTGGACCATTGGCGAGGTTCTCAACAGCGTCAACAGCGGCGTCTTCATCGCCAACAACTCGCCCTCGTCCCACCGCGGTCGAATCAGTGCAGTGCTGGACATCATCGCCGGTGCCGGGTTCGCCTTCGGCCCCTGGCTGGGAGGCATGTGGATCGAGGTCCACCCGATTCAAACGGTCTGGGCCGCTTCTTTCTTCCTCGCCCTCGGCACCGCCGCGCTGATGTTCTTCTTCGCCGGGGCCCGCGGCCTGAAGCCGGGGGTTGCCGCCAACCTCGACTGACCCTAGCCACACCGGAAGGAACGGCGGCACATAACCCGAATTTTCCCAGGAGAGCTTAATCCAATGGAGGT
>CALMNP010000422.1 GCA_937868875.1 uncultured Bacillota bacterium
GTAACGGGGCCGTGCGACGAGCCTACCGGTAATTGATAAACTGCAGGTCGATGCCGAAATCCTGTTCCTTGAGCAGGGCGATGACTGCCTGCAGGTCGTCCTTCTTCACCCCGGAGATGCGTACCTGGTCACCCTGGATGGTCGCCTGAACCTTGATCTTGGAGTCGCGGACGACCCTGGTGATCTCCTTGGCCTTCTCCTGCGAAATGCCCTGCCGCAGGGTGGCGACCTGACGCACCGTGCCTCCAGCCGCCGGCTCCACCTTGCCGTAGTCCAGGGCCCGCAGCGACACGCCGCGCTTGGAGAACTTCCCCTCCAGGATGTCGATGACGTTCCGGAGCTTGAAGTCGTCGTCGCCGACCAGGGTCAGTGTGCTGTTCTTCTCGTCGAACTCGATGCTGCTCTTGCTGCCCCGAAAGTCGAACCGCTGCTCCATTTCCTTCTGGGCCTGGTGAACGGCGTTGACCACCTCGGGCACGTCCACCTGAGACACCACGTCGAAGCTTGAATCCTTGGCCAACTGCGAACCTCCTTGCTATCCACCGGGTGCGGCGCGAACCGCGCCCCGGGTATGCCGGCCGCCCGGGCAGCCCTAGACTATGGTGAGAGTATTCCAGGCTCGTCCCGCCTTTGCCTGCCGGGGGAGGGCGCGACCGACCCAAAGCTCGCCCCAAAGCCTCCCCGTTTGACAGGGGCGACACTTCGCAAGTGTCGCATCCCTTCTGGCAGGGAAGGAGTTCGTGCCCCTGTTCACGAAGTCAAAAACCCGGGCCTTCGGACCCACGGCCGGCGGTTTTTACGCCCGGTCGGACCACTCTTCGAAAAGGCGGCTGTTAACCCTATGAGCACCATTCACCGCGTCGGCATCCTGGGCGCTGCCTGGATGGGTCCGGGCATCGCGGAGATGGCTTCGCATAAAGGCTTTGAGGCCGTGCTGGTGGACCGTACCCAGGAGGCCCTGGAGGCGGGGCGCCAGGCGGTGGAGCAGAGCCTGAACGCCCAACTGGAGAAGTGGGCCATCACCGAGGTGGAGATGCGTCTCGTCCTCTCTCGCATCACCTTCACCACGGATTACGATGCCCTCTCCGGCTGCGACGTCGTCATCGAGAGCCTGCTGGGCGACCTGGAGAGCAAGCGCGAGTCCTTCGCCCGGCTGGACCGAATCTGCAAGAAGAACATCATCCTGGCCATGAACACCTCCACCCTGAGCGTGACCGAGATCGCCCAGGCCACCAGCCGGCCCACCCGGGTCATCGGCCTGCACTTCCTGGCACCGGTTGTCCGCACTCAGGTGGTGGAAGTGGTGCGCGGCCTGAAGACCTCGGACGCGACCTTCCGCGAGTCCAAGGCCTTTGTGGAGTCCCTGGGCAAGACCGGCGTCGAGGTCTACGAGTCCCCCGGGTTCGTCACTACCCGCCTGATTCTGCCGATGATCAACGAGGCGGCCTACGCCCTGCTGGAGGGCGTGGCCTCGGCCGAGGGCATTGACACCGCCATGCGCCTGGGCTTTGAGTTCGCCCACGGTCCGCTGGAGATGGCCGACCGCATAGGCCTGGATACGGTGCTGCTGATGCTGGAGCGCCTCTGGCGCGACTACGGCGACCTCAAGTTCCGCCCCTGCCCCCTCATCCGCAAGATGGTCCGCGGCGGTCACCTTGGCCTGAAGACAGGAGAAGGCTTTTTCAAGTACGATAAGGAAGGGCACCGCCTCCACTAGGCTGGAGCAGCGACCCTGGGAGGATGCGTGCAATGAAGATTCTGGTTCTGAACTGCGGCAGCTCCTCGGTGAAGTACCAACTTCTGGACATGGCCACCGAGCAGCAGTTGGCCAAGGGTTCCGTCGAGCGCATCGGCATGGACAGCGCCCAGCTCATCCACGTCAAGGCGAACGCGGCGTCAGTTCGCGAGGTGTCGCCCATCCTGGACCACACCACAGCGGTCCGGCGCGTGCTGTCCATCCTTTCGCACCCCGAGCACGGGGTGATCTCGGACGTGGCCGACATCATCGCTGTCGGCCACCGGGTGGTGCACGGGGGCGAGATGTTCTCCTCGTCCGTGGTCATCACGCCGGCGGTCAAGGACACCATCCGCTGCCTGTTTGACCTGGCGCCCCTGCACAACCCGGCCAACCTGCTGGGCATCAACGCCGCCGAGGCCGCCCTGCCCGGCGTGCCGCAGGTGGCGGTCTTTGACACGGCCTTCCATTCCGCCATGCCGCGCATGGCCTTCCTCTACGCCCTGCCGTACGTCCTTTACAAACGTTACAAGGTGCGCCGCTACGGCTTCCACGGCATGTCCCACCGCTACGTCTCGGAGCGGGCCGCCCAGCTGCTCGGCCGGCCCGCCGAGGACCTGCGCATCATCACCTGCCACCTGGGCAACGGCGCCAGCGTGGCGGCGGTGAAGGGCGGCCACTCCATCGACACCTCCATGGGCTTCACGCCCCTGGAGGGCCTGGTCATGGGCACGCGCTCCGGCGACCTGGACCCGGCGGCCCTCCTCTACATCATGGCCAAGGAGGAGCTGGGCCTCGGCGAGGCCCAGGCCATGCTCAACAAGCACAGCGGCCTGCAGGGCCTCAGCGGCATGTCCGACATGCGCGAGATCGAGCAGGAGATGTGGGACGGCAACGCCAAGGCGCGGGAGGCCTTCGAGATCTTCTGCTACCGGGTGCGCAAGTACATCGGCTCCTACGCCGCCGCCCTGGAGGGCGTGGATGCCGTCGTCTTCACCGGCGGCATCGGCGAAAATTCCAACGCTGTCCGCGAAGAGGTCTGCAAAGGCCTGGGCTACCTGGGCGTGGACTTCGACGCCCAGGCCAACAGCGAAGCGCCCCGCGGCCAGGAGGCGGAGATTTCGCGGCCCGGCTCGCGGGTGCGGGTCTTTGTCATCCCCACCAACGAGGAGCTGGTCATCGCCCGGGATACCGCCACCCTGGTGCGTCAGCCCCAGCCGGTGGGAGACTGACCCCGATGCACCACTGACCCCTGAGACGCGCCGACCCCGATGGCCGAGCAGGCCGCGGAGGCACCCTCCGTGGCCTGCTCGTCTTCTCGCTCAGCCCGACCGTGCGCGCCCGGGCGAGGTGCTGGCCGATCGCCTGGCCCCGCGGGCCATCCCTCTCCGCACGAACCGTCCTGCCGTCTTCCCCTTCTTCGCGGACCGCAGGCGCAGGGGCAGGCCCGCCTGGCGCCGCGCCCGCCCCACCAGGTAGGAGGTCACGCGCGGGAACCGGCCGGCGAAGCGCCG
>CALMNP010000423.1 GCA_937868875.1 uncultured Bacillota bacterium
TTCAGGCCGAAGTGCTGGAGGAACAGAGGCGTGGTCGTGTAGAGGATGGGACGTCCCGGGGCGTCCCGGCGTCCCGCCTCCTGCACCAGCCCTTTCTCCACCACGGTGGCCAGGGAGCGGTCCGAAGCCACGCCGCGAATGTGCTCGATTTCCGCCCGGGTGGCCGGCTGGTTGTAGGCCACCACGGCCAGGGTTTCCAGGGCGGCGCGAGAGAGGCCGGCCTGCTGCCGGTCCGGAAAGAGACGGGCCACGTACTCGTCAAAGTCCGCCCGGGTGGCCAGCTGATAGCCGCCGGCCGCCTCCAGGAGCGCCAGGCCTCGCCCGCCACGATCATAGTCCTGCCGCAGTTGGTCCAGCAGGGTGCGGACGGCCTTCTCCTCCAGGCCCGTGAGGTCTGCCAGGCGCTTCAGGCTCAGGGGCTCGGGTGAGGCGAAGAGCAGGGCCTCGAGAATGGACTTGCCGTAATCGAAGATCATGCCGGCTCCTCCCCCTCGCTGCGGGCATTCGTGGCCAGGTCCGGCTGCCCCTCGCGGGGCACCAGCAGAATTTCTCCGAAAGGGCGGTCCTGCCGCACCAGCACCTGCTGCAGGCGCAGCAGTTCCAGCACCGCCAGGAAGGTCACAACGACCTCCAGGCGGCCGGGCCGCGGGCCGAAGAGGGCGCGGAAGGACACCCCCTGCGGGCGGGCCTGCACGGCCACCAGCACAGTCTGCATCTTGTCCCGCAGGGTCACCTGCTCGGCCGGAATCTCCGGCCAGGCTCTCGGCTCCGTGCGGGCCAGGGCGCGCTGCAGGGCCGCCAGAAGGTCGAACAGGGACAGGGACCCCAGTGGGTCCTGGACCTGCTGCGGCTCGGGCGCCTCGGCCCAGCGGGTAAACTGCCGGGCCCGGTCCGACTCGCGTTCGGCCAGGAACTGGGCGGCCTGCTTAAAGCGGCTGTAGGCCACCAGGCGGTCGATCAGTTCCTGCCGCGGGTCCGTGCCCAGGGCGTCGTCCGGGGCTTCCAGCGGGGGCGCCTTGGGGCGCGGAAAGAGCATCCGGACCTTGATCTGAAGCAGCGTGGCGGCCATCACCAGGAACTCGCTGGCCACGTCCAGATCCAGGTTCTGCAGTTCCTCCAGCGTGTCCAGGTACTGCTGGGTGATGCGGGCGATGGGGACATCATAGATGTCCAGTTCTTCCCGCTGCACCAGATGAAGCAGCAGGTCCAGAGGCCCTTCGAAGTTGTCGAGGCGTACCTGGTAGGCCACGGCCGTCAGCGCCCCCACGTCAGATCCTCATGGCCGCACGAACTATCTCCAGAGTCTCGGCCGCCACCCTGCGGGCCCTGGCGTCACCGGCGGCGATGACCTCATCGACGAGGCCCGGCCTGGCCGCCAGGGCGGCCCGCCTCTCGGCGATGGGTCCCACCGCCTCGTCCAGGCGCGCGGTCAAGTTCTTCTTGCATTCGCCGCAGCCGATGGCACCGGCCCGACACGAGGCGCCGATCTCCTCCGCGCGGTCACCGCTGAAGACCTGGTGGAAAGCGTAGACGGCGCAGATGTCCGGGTGCCCCGGGTCCGTCTTGTGGATGCGGGCCGGATCGGTCACCATGCTGTGGACCTTCTGCCGGATCTCCTGAGCATCTGCGGACATGCCCAGGTAATTGCCGTAGGACTTGCTCATCTTGCGGTTGTCGGTGCCAGGCAGCACTGCCGCCCTGGTCAGGGCGGGCTGCGGCTCCGGCAGCTTGCTGCCATAGAGGAAGTTGAACCGCCGGATGATCTCCCGGGCCAGCTCCAGATGGGGCAACTGGTCCTCGCCCACGGGCACGGTGTCGGCGCGGTAGGCCAGGATATCAGCCGTCTGCAGCACGGGATAGCCCAGAAAGCCGTAGGTGGCGATGTCGCGGCCGCTCAGCTGCCCCAGCTGTTCCTTATAGGTAGGCACGCGTTCCAGCCACCCCAGCGGGGTGACCATGGAGAGCAGCAGGTGCAGTTCCGCATGCTCCTTGATATGGGACTGAACGAAGATGACGCTGCGCTCCGGGTCAAGGCCGGCGGCCAGCCAGTCCAGCACCATCTCGCGGATGTTGTCCTTGATCTCGCTGGTGTTTTCGTAGCCGGTGGTCAGGGCATGCCAGTCGACGACGGCAAAGAAACACTCGTAGTCGTCCTGCAGCCGCACCCAGTTCTCCAGGGCGCCCTTGTAATTGCCCAGGTGGAGCCGGCCGGTGGGCCGCATACCGGAGAGAATTCGTCCCTTGGTCAAGCTGCGGTTCGTCCTCCTTTAGCCGGCGACGCTGCGGGCGATGCCGATGAGCAGGGTGGTCACGCCCTGGGCCAGGGGGCGCAGGATGAAGTCCAGGGCGCCGAAGAGCATGACAAAGAGCAGGATCGCCCAGCCGTACGGCTCGAGTTGGCGGAAGGCGTAGGCCTGCCGCCGGGGCAGCACGCCCGTCAGGATGCGCGAGCCGTCCAGGGGTGGGATGGGAATCAGGTTGAAGACGAAGAGCGCCACGTTGAAGGCGAAAAACTGGTAGAGGAAGGTAAGCGTCAGCCCGCTCGGACGCAGGGCGACCAGGCCGAAGGCAGCCAGCAGGGCCAGCAGCAGGTTGGTCAGAGGACCGGCGGCGGCCACCACGGCGTTGTCGCGCAGCGGGTCGCGGAAGTTGGTGGGGTTCACCTCCACCGGCCGGGCCCAGCCGAAGCCGGTGCTGAGGATCAGGATGGTGCCGATGAGGTCCAGGTGCTTCAGCGGGTTGAGCGTAAGCCTGCCCTGGTAGCGGGGCGTGGGGTCGCCCAGGGCCACGGCGGTATAGGCGTGGGCCAGTTCGTGAAGCACGAAGGCCGGTAGGAGGGCCACGAGACCCAGAATGGCGGCTTGAGGGCTGCTGAACATGCCTCACGTCTTCCTTCCTGCGGTTTCGGTGTGGGTGCCAGGTCGCCGGACTCAGGGGCGCGGCTGCTGAGCCAGCCAGGCCAGTTGGGCCTGGCGGTCCGGCAGCTCGCCGTCCAGGACGCGCCTGGCCGCCTCCGCCAGGACGTGGCTGAAGGCGGGGCCGGGGGTCCAGCCCAGGGACTGCAGGTCACGCCCTGAGACCTGCACCTGGTGGGCTGTGCAGCCCTGCCAGCAACGCTGCAGCAGCAACCGCTGCGATTCCGGGGCCCGGGAGTAGAAGGCGGCCTGCGCCTCGGCCGTGGCGTCGCCGAGCGCTGCGGCGATGGCGGAGGGTCTGGCGTCCGCCGGCAGGCCGGGCAGGGTCTCGCGGCAGCGGGCCACGTCGCCGAGGCTGCGCTCACAGACGGCGGTGTCGGCCCCCGTCCAGCCGAGGCTGCGGCACCACGGTGCCGCGGGTTCTCCGGCGCCGGCGGAGACCCAGGCCACGAGCCGCGCCCGCCAGGGTTCACCTGTATGCAGCGCCGCCTCTGTCAGGCGGATGGCCTGAGCCAGGGCGGCGGCATCCGGCGCCGGCTCCGGTTTCTGCCAGCCGGGGAGCAAGGTCTGCCAAACGCCCAGTTCGTCCAGGCAGCGGAAGGCCTGAAGGGCCTCCTCCTCCATGGCGGCGAGCCTCAGTTCCTGCCCCAGCCGATGGCCTGACAGGGTTTGCAGGGCTCCGCCGCCGACGGCCTGTGCCGCCAGAGCGCGTGTCCCATGTTCCAGGTGAAACCCCAGCCGGGCCGCCAGCCGGGCGGCGCGGAAGAGGCGGGTGGGGTCGTCCTGGAAGCTGCCCTCGTGCAGGGCGCGCACCCGACGGGCGGTGAGGTCGTCCAGGGCGTGTGCCGCCGCCACCAGGTCCCGCCGGTGCAGCATGACGTCCGGACCGTCGCCCACGTGGCTGAGGGGCCAGGCCACGGCGTTGACCGTGAAGTCGCGCCGCAGGAGGTCGTCCTCCCAGCCGCCGGGCTCCACCGCCGGGAGGGCGCCGGGCCGCTGGTAGGCCTCGCGGCGCCGCATGGCCAGGTCGATGCGCACGGCTCCGGATTGCAGGGTGGCGGTGCCGAAGGGATCATGCTCCTCCGACGCCAGACCCAGGCGGCGCCCCAGCTCACGGGCGAGCCTGCCGACGTCTTCGGGCTTGCCCGCCACGACCAGGTCGATGTCCGTGGGTTCCCGCCCCAGCAGGAGGTCACGCACGGCGCCGCCCACCAGGGCTGCCTCCAGGCCCAGGTGATCGGCCGCGTCGGCCGCCTGGCGAAGCGACCGGGCCAGGAGCGCCGGCACGAGGATGGGCACGCTGACATCCCTCCCGCGCAGGTGGAACTACCTGCCTATTATAGCACAGCCTGGTCGACTGATGCCGAAAACCCGCGGCACGACTGAACAGGCGGCTTCGACCCGGACAAGTGAAGGCCCGCCCCGCCGGACGGCGGGAGCGGGCTTCGACAAAGCGCTGCGTTGGAACGGATCAGGCCACGCCCTCCCGGGCGGACAGCCGCCTCGGCAGGACGTCCAGGGCGACCAGGTCCTCGTACGTCTCGCGCCGGACCACCAGGTCGGCGCGGCCGCCGCTGACGAAGACCGCGGCCGGGCGCGGCAGGCGGTTGTAGTTGGAGGCCATGGAGTAGTTGTAGGCCCCGGTGCTGAGGATGGCCAGGATGTCACCGGGGTGCGGGTCGGTGAGGCCGATCTCGTGGATCAGCATGTCGCCGGACTCGCAGCACTTGCCGGCCACGGCCACCGTGGAGGTGGGGTCCTGGCGCATGCGGTTGGCCACGAAGGCCTGGTAGACAGCGCCGTACAGGGCCGGACGGGGGTTGTCGCCCATGCCGCCGTCCACCGCCAGGTAGGTGCGGATACCGGGAATGTCCTTGATGGCGCCCACGGTGTAGAGGGTGGTGCCGGCCTCGCCGACGATGGAGCGCCCGGGCTCGACCAGCAAGGTGGGCAGGGGATATCCCGCTTCCTCAGCCGCCCTGCGTACGGCCTCGGACACCAGCCGGGTCAGCGAGGCGATGGTCGGCGGGTCGTCCTGTGAAACGTAGTGGACCCCCAGACCGCCGCCGAGGTCCAGTTCGGTCAGGGTGACGCCGGTCTCGCGGCGAACCTGGTCCAGGAAGCGGATCATGACCCCGGCCGAGTCGGCGAAGGGTTCCAGGTCGAAGACCTGCGAGCCGATGTGGCAGTGCAGGCCGACCAGTTCCACATGACGCAAGCTCAGGGCCCGCCGGACGGCCGCCATGGCCTGCCCGTTCTCCAGCACCAGGCCGAACTTGGAGTCCACCTGGCCGGTGCGGATGTAGTCGTGGGTGTGGGCCTCGATGCCCGGCGTCACGCGCAGCAGGATACGGGCCCGGAGGCGCCGGCGTGCCGCCGCGTCCTCCAACAGGTCCAACTCATGCAGGTTGTCGACCACAAAGCGCCCCACGCCGGAATCCAGGGCCAGGGCGATCTCCTCCGGCGCCTTGTTGTTGCCGTGGAAAAGCATGCGCTCGGCGGGGAAGCCGCCGCGCAGGGCGGTGAAGATCTCGCCGCCGGACACCACGTCCAGGTCCATGCCCTCCTCCGCCGCCAGGGCCGCCATGGCCGTGGTAATGAAGGCCTTGGCCGCGTAAGCCACGCGGGCGGACGGATAGTGGGCCGCAAAGCCCTGCCGGTACTGCCGGCAGTTGGAGCGAATCAGATCCTCATCCAATACGTAAAGCGGGGTTCCAAACTCCCGCACCAGATCAACGCTGTCGCAGCCGCCTATCTCCAGATGACCGCGCGCGTTCACCCGTGCTGTGCCGAAAAGCTGCACAGAAACGTCCTCCCTTGGCTCTCCCGGGTTGATATCGCGCTCTCCAGAAAAACAAATAGCCCCAAAAAGGGGCTCGCAGGCCTGCAGCCTCCCCTCTCCCCCGATTTGAGATAGCGCTTCACCGCGCGGGAGGGTTGCCCGGGCGGTGACAGTCCAGCACCTGTTGGATGCTGGCCCAGCCCCGTCGCTGGTAGCGTGACGGCGGGACTTCGGCGGCGGCTCCTTTCAGTCCGGGTCCAAGCGGCTCCCGCTCACCGGACGTACTCCTAGCAACCGCGCCTCTACCTCACCTCGGAATGGAGATGAGGTAATTCTTATGCAAGTATGGCGCCATGATACCAGAGGCCAGGCCGCAATGTCAACGCCGTCGGACTGTGGTGTTGCGGTCCGACGGCGGCTGCGGCGCGACTATGTGGCCGCAGCGGTCGGGACCGCACGGTGGCGTGAGACCATGATAGCGCAGGATCTCCTCCAGGGCCCGGCGCGTCAGGGGGGCGCCCTTGTCCAGCCCGTCCGGACCCTTGCCCAGGTCGCCCAGGCCTACGATGATGGGTGCCGCCAGCATGGGCACGATGTCGACGGTATCACCCAGCAACCTGGGGCGCTTCGGCGTGGGCTGGCCGTCCTTGTTGACCGGGTGGTTCACCACGTCCCCGTTGGCCGCCACCGACCTGTCCACCTCGGTGCCTGTGGTGCCCAGGGTGTTGGAGGCCACGGCCACCACGCCGAGCAGCCGGACCTCCGGATCGTCGCTTAGATCCCGCAGGGCCAGTTCACCGGGCCCCGGCCCCGGGCGGCCGCGGTCGTCCACCATCAGGACTACCGGATCCCAGGCCGCCTGCCGGCACAGCTCGGCGATGGTCTTGCCGCTGAGCCGCGTCGGGTTGCCGGCGGAGCGCGAGATGGTGCGCAGCCCCAGTGACGCCGCCGCCATCTCCACGGCGCGGCGCGCCACGTCGTCGCCGTCGGTCACGGCGATGAGACGAACCGGCCTGGTGTCCACCAACAGTCCCTCCCTCCAGGGGACGGAAGAAGGGGAGGTCACCCTCCCCCTCGCCCTGCGCTCAAGCCTTCTCTACTGCCGACTCTCGACGTTGAAGGCCACCTTGACGTTGGCCTTGTACTCGACCAGGTTGCCGTTGTTCACGTTGGCCGTCCAGTTGGTGACCTCCACGCCGGTGATGCCGTGGACGGTCTGGGCCGCTTCCTTTACGGCGTTGGCCGCAGCCTCCTGCCAGCTGTTCTTGGACTCACCCACCAGTTCCAGGACCTTGACCACTGACATATCGCTGTCCCTCCTTCGCGTCAGGATGAATGTGAATCGCTTCCCCGGCCAGAACCCGCGGCGCCACGGGCCAGATGGGGTCGCCGCGCATCAGCACGCGGGAGCCGGTGAAGATGCCATTGACGTAGATGCAGGTGGCCATTTCAGGGATTACCTCCAGGTCGTCGGCCACGTTCATCCCCCCGCGAGAGTCTCTGCGGTACGGTCGGCTGTTATACGGCGAGGTCGGTGAGGATCGGCTGCGGGTGCTCGGACGTGGCCTGGACGAGATAGGCGCCCTTGGGCACACGGCGCTCGGAGCGGCCTGAGGTCCAGGTCCAGTACCAGAAGCCGGCCAGGGTCAGGGCGACCAGCGAGAGCAAGCTCAGCGCCAGCCGCACGCCGCGCGGACTGAGTTGCACGCTCACAGCAGTTCACCTCCGACGTTGTGGTTTTCTTAGTATGCCCCGGTTCGACGGCGGAAGCGCGCCATGTTGAAAGGCATCTGAACCGGCTGCGAGAGCACAGATAGCCCTGAGCCGTGGGGCCGGGGACGGCGGCCCAAGATGAAGGGCCCCCGGCCGGTGGCCGGAGGCCCT
>CALMNP010000424.1 GCA_937868875.1 uncultured Bacillota bacterium
GCCTGCAGGTTGCTCTCGACGCCGTCACTGTGGCGCTTGACCGGCTGGATGGGCCGGGGGCCATCGGGTGCGGTACCTGCCGCCACCTCGGCCTGCTCGGCGAGGCCATCGGAGAAGGACACCGGCCGCCCCTCCACCTTCAGGTCGATGAGCGGGATGGCTCCCAGGACCGGCAGGTCCAGGTAGCGGGCCACGTCGTCGCTGTCCTTGATGGTGTTGTCCAGGTACTCCAGCAGGAACATCAGGCCGAACCCCACCATGACGCCCAGCATCATGGCCACGGCGATGTTCAGGAGCGGTCTGGGCTTGGTCGGCGATGTGGGCTGAACCGCCGGGTCAACGATGGCCACGTTGTCCACCTTCATCAGCGACTGCACCTGGTCGGTGAAGGCTGCGGCCACGGCGTCGGCCGTGAGTTGGGCCTCCTGGGGCGTCGGTCCCTCCAGGGAGACCCGGATGACCTGGGTGTCCTTGACGGCTGTCACATTGATGCGCTCCTGCAGGCTGGACACGGTGGTGTGCAGCCCCAGGGTGTCCACCACCCGCTGGGCCACGGTTCGGCTCCTGGCGATCTCGGCGTAGGTCCTGACCAGGTTCTGGTTGAGCAGCAGGGTGCTGTAGTCGGCCACCGGGGTTTCCCGCTTGGCCACCAGCAGGGTGACCGAGGCGGTGTAGGTCGGCGGGATGAAGTAGAAGCTGAAGACGCCGCTCACCAGGGTGGCGGTGACCACCATGACCACCAGCACCCAGAGGCGCCGGCGCACGACGTCAAAGACTTGTCGCAGGTCAATCTCCTCTTGAATCTCCATAGATCCTCCTAACGCCGCCCGTGGCGGGAGCCGCCGTAGTAGTAGTAGTGGTAGTAGTCGGAGCGGCCGCCGGCGGCGACGCCGTCGAGAACCACGCCCAGGGTGCGCGCGCCGACCTGCTGCAGCTGGTCCCGGGCCCGCTGGGCCGAGCTGTACGGCTCGCGGCCCGCCCGCACCACCAGCAGGGTGCCGTCGGCGCGGGCGGCCAGGACCGACGCATCCGACACGTTCAGCACCGGCGGCGTGTCCCAGATGACCAGGTCCGCCAGTTCTCCCAGTTGGTCCATCAGATCGGCCAGGCGCTGGGTCCCCAGCAGTTCCGCCGGGTTGGGCGGAATGGGACCGCTCGCCAGGAGGTACAGTCCGTCGACATGGGTCGGCTGCAGGACGTCTTCCAGTGAGGCTTCACCAGCCAGGATGCTGGTCAGGCCGGAGTAGCCCGGGAGTTCAAACCGCCGGTTCAGGGCGGGCCGCCTGAGGTCCGCGTCCACCAGCACGACCTTCCTGCCGGCCTGCGCCTGGACCACGCCCAGGTTGGCGGAGGTCAGGGTCTTGCCCTCGCCGGGTGTGGCGCTGGTCACCACCAGGTGCCGCAGGGGCTTGTCCAGGCTGAGAAACTGAAGGTTGGTGCGAAGGATGCGGTAGGCCTCCCCCACCGGAGAACGGTGGTTGAGGGAGGTCACCAGGTAGCGGCTGTCCGGCACTTCGGCCGGCGCCCGCCGGGACAGGGCAAAGGCCACAGTCTTGCCTCCTAACGAATCCGCACGGCCGGTCCGGAGCGGCGGTTTAT
>CALMNP010000425.1 GCA_937868875.1 uncultured Bacillota bacterium
GCTGCGTCCCTTGCCGGGTCCGCCGCCGGACGAACCGCCGGGTGGCTGCGCCGGCTCGGCCACGTCCCGGGCCGGCCTT
The DNA here is from genome assembly GCA_937868875.1 of uncultured Bacillota bacterium. Lineage (GTDB taxonomy): Bacteria > Bacillota > Sulfobacillia > JAMDAP01 > JAMDAP01 > JAMDAP01. Next base: position 80 of record CALMNP010000425.1, read on the forward strand.
CCGAGGGCCGCTGGTTCGCCGGTCTGGACGGCGGGTCACGCGGTACCAAGTACGCGGTGGTCCGGAGCCGGGGCCAGGACGTTGACATCGTTGACGTCGGGGCCATCAGCACCGGTGGAGACGCGGTGCAGGCCTGCCTCAACGCCCTGGAGCACGTCCGGCGGACCCTTCCTCCGGGCGCTGCGCTGAGCGGCATCGGCACCACCGGCAGCGCCGGCGAACTCTTCCGCGATATCGTCTCGCATCGCGACCGCGACACCTCGGACTACCGCAGCACCGAGATCCTGGCGCACTACGCCTGGGCCGCCCACCGCGTGCCGGACGTGGCTACGGTCATCGACATCGGCGGCAACGACGCCAAAATCGTGGCGGTCAAATCGGGCGGGCTGGACTTTGCCATGAACGACAAGTGCGCCGCCGGGACCGGCGCCTTCCTCGAAGCCGTGGCCCGGCGCTTCCACGTTCCGGTCGAGGACTATGGAGAGGTCGCGCTCTCCTCGGCCTCGCCGGCCCGCATCGCCGGCCGCTGCGCCGTGTTCGGCGAGTCCGACGTGGTCCACAAGGCCCGTCTCGGCTACGCCGTCCCCGACCTTCTCTTGGGCGTGGCCTACTCCATCTGCCGCACCTACCTGTCCGACGTGGCCAGGGGCGTTCCCCTGCGCCTGCCCCTTGTGGCCCAGGGCGGGGCATTCCTGAACACCGCCGTCCAGGAGGCCTTCCGCCATACCCTGGACCTGAGTCCGGACGAGTTGCGGATTGCCCGTGACCCCCGCGAGATTATCGGGGCCGGCGCCCTGGGCGCCGCGCTGCTGTCCCGCGGCATGTATGAGCAGGGCCTGGACACCGCCTTCAAGGGGTTTGACGCCATCGCCGGCAGCACCTACCGCACCGCCTCCGCCACCTGTCGCCACGCACGTTGTGGCCGCACCTGCCCCGGCGTCGTCGCCCTGCTGGAGAACGACCGGCCGGTGGCCGGCTACCGCTCCGTGGACTGCCCCCTCGGCCTCTTCGATGGGCGTGTGGGCGCAGAGGACGAGGCGGAGTACGTCGCTTCACTGGTAGGGAACGGTTCAGGCACAGAAGCGACAGCCGCCGTCGCTGCGAGCAACGAGAGGTGAAGGAGATGGTTGCCACGGCTTCTCCCTTGAGAACGACGCCGGCCCTTGGAGACGAGCGCCCCCTCCCTCCGGGACTCTCGCACCGCCAGAAGGTCGGCATGGTGCTGTCGTTCACCGGCCACTACGATTCGGTCCGCCTGCTCCAGCGCTTCCTGCACCACGCTGGGTTTGACGTCGTCACCAGCCGGACCAGCACGGCGCCCATCATCGAGGCGGGGACGGCCCTCGCCAGCAGCGACTTCTGCTTTCCCCTGCGGGTCTACGTCGGCCACGTGTACGACCTGGCCCAACGCCACCCCGACCTGGAGGCCATCGTCGCCCCCAACGTCTGGAGCGAGAGGCCCGGCTCCGCCACCTGCGCGAAGTACCGGGACGTGGGTGGGATCGCCGTCCGCTCTCTGGGTGGCGTGGTGCCTCACCTGAAGGGCCGGCATCTTCTGCCCCGCCTGGTCCAGCCCGATATCAAGACCCTGGACTACGGCTCCATGCGCAACGCGGCCTTTGACACCTACGCCGCGCTGCTGCGCCTTCCGGCCCGGGCGCGCCTGGCCTTCTTCCTGCCGGCCGGGTTTCCGTCTCCCTGGACCACGCACCTGCGCCATGTGGATGCAGCCTTCCGACGGGCCTGGCGCGACGTCATGGAGCGCCCACAGCCCAACCCGGCGGCCCTGCTGGCCGACCCCGCCCTCCCCCGGGTCGCACTGGTGGGCCGCCGGGTTGGGCTGTGGGCGCTC
>CALMNP010000426.1 GCA_937868875.1 uncultured Bacillota bacterium
GTAGAACTTCTCAAAGACACGTTCCTGATCGGCCGGGGATATCCCTTTGCCACGATCCAGCACCTGCACCTCGACTGTGGCATCTTTCTGGGCCGCCTGCACCTGGATCGGCGACCCGGCCGGGGAGTACTTGACGGCGTTCTCCAGAAGGTTGGCCAGTACCTGCACGATCAACGCGTGGTCGATGAAGAGCAGCGGCAAGTTCCTTGGTATATGCGTCTCGACCAGCCGCCCGCTCAACAGTGATTTGACCTGTTCGATAGCCGTAGTAATCACATCGCCTGGCTCATACCAACCGCGGACTAGCTTGAGGCTCCCCGATTCCAGGCGGGTGACATCCAGGAGGTTGGTGACCATGCGGTTGAGATCCAGCGCCGCGTCGCGCGCGTTTTCGATGAGATCCTGACATGTCTCGGCGCCAAGGTGCGCCTTTTCCTCTATGAGTGTGGTGAGGGAGCCGATAATGGAGGCCAGAGGAGTGCGCAGGTTATGGGAGATGGAGTTCAGCAGGGCCGTATGCAGTCTGTCGGCCTCAGCCAGCAAGTGCACCTTCTGTGCCTGATCGTGCAACTGCGCACGCTCCATCGCCATTGCCGCCTGTGCCGCGAACGCCTCCAGCAGCCGTCGCTGGTCGGGGGTCAGGGCAGCCCCCTGCTGCCGGTTATGGATGGCAATTACGCCGATGGTGCCATGGCCCGTCGTCAGGGGCAGGTAACGTCCCTCCACACCAGGAAGGTTGCTCTCCCCCCGGCCGGAGGCCTGGCCGTGCTGCAACGTCCATACGGCCGCTGCCGCTTCCTTATCGTCGAGTTGGAAGTACGGGGTGGACGCGGCGGTTTCGAGGTGGCCTTTCTCCGGCACCAGGACCCCTGCCTCCCGATTAAAGCTGTCGTGCACGCCCTTGACGAGAGCTGAGGCAATCTCCGGCAGGGTCTGCAGTCCGATCAGGCTCTTGGAGAAGGCGTAGAGCGCTGCCGTCTCGTGTTCACGGTCGCGGGCGAGGCTCGCTTGGTCCCGGATGCGTCCCGTGAGGGTACCGATGGTCAAGGCCACTACGAGCAGCGCAGCAAAGGTGATCAGGTACTGGGTGTCGCTGACGGCAAAGGTGTAGTAGGGCGGCACCATGAAGAAGTCGAAGGCCAGGACGCCGAGAGCTGCTGCGAAGGCTGCAGGCCCATTTCCCCAGAAAACCCCGCTGATGACGACGGCCAGCAGGTAGAGCATGACTAGATTGGTCGGGTGGACCCGGGGCAATACGAGCCAGCCCAGGAATGTAAGGAGTGCGACCATCCCCGCCGTGTGGACGTATGGCCAACCCGATGAAGCAGCCCACGACCTGGCCGGCGGCGCTGCCGCGGGCTCGTCGGGACGGCCCGCCGTGCTGATAACGTGTACGTCCACCCCCGGGCAGGCCCGAATGACCTGGTCGACGATGGACCCGCGCCGGATCTCGCGCCAGCGGGGACGTAACGGCCTGCCGAGGACGACGCGGGTGATGTTGTGCCGCCTGATGTATTGGATGATTTCCAGCGCAGGGTCCAGACCGCTGAGCGAGGCGGTACTTGCATCAAGCTCTTCGGCAAGGTGCAGCGCTTCCGTGACGGCGCTCCGCTGCGCACGGGGAAGTCGCCGGTGTTCCGGGGTTTCCACGTAAATAACGATCATTTCTGCGTCCAGACTGGCGGCCAGGCGGCGGCCGGTGCGCACCAGGCGCTCGGCCGCCGGATTGGCGCTCAGGCAGACCAGCACGCGCTCACCCGCCGGCCAGGGACCCTGAATGCCGTGGGTGACCATGTAGGCCCGCATCTCCCGGTCAACCTGCTGCGCCGTGCGCCGCAGCGCCAGCTCCCGCAGGGCAATCAGATTTCCGGGCCGGAAGAACTTGTGCATCGCCCGCTGCGCATGCTCGGGGACGTAGACCTTGCCCTCCTTCATTCGCTGCAGCAGCTCGTCCGGCGGCAGGTCAATCAGTTCCACTTCATCGGCCTGCTCAAAGATGCGGTCCGGCACCGTCTCCCGCACCCGTACGCCGGTAATCTGGGCAACCACGTCGTTGAGGCTCTCCAGATGCTGCACGTTAAGTGCCGTGTAGACGCTGATGCCCTGGTCCAGGATCTCTTCTACATCCTGGTAGCGCTTGGGATGGCGGGAGCCCTCGGCGTTGGTGTGCGGCAGCTCGTCCACGAGCACCAATTCCGGACGCCGGGCCAGGATGGCATCTAGATCCATCTCCTCCAACGTCACACCCCGGTACTTGACCTGCCGGCGAGGGATGATCTCCAGACCCGGCAGCAACTCTTCCGTCTCCGGGCGGCGGTGGGTCTCAACGTAGCCCACGACCACGTCCACCCCTTCCGCCTTGCGCACATGGGCGGCCTCGAGCATGTTGTAGGTCTTGCCCACACCGGCGGAAGAACCGAGGAAGATCTTCAGTTTTCCCCTGCCCTCCGTCTCCTGTGGGCTGATGGCTGCCAGGAGTTCATCAGGGTTCGGGCGCTCTGGCTCGGCCATGGACGGTCAGCTCCCCTATCCCTTGAGGGCATCAAGGTCCAGATTCAGTTCCAGGACGTTGACCCGGGGCTCTCCCAACAGGCCAAGCTGCCGACCCCGAACGTGCTTCAGCACCAGTGCCCGCACCTGATCTTCGGAAAGGCCGCGGGCCCGGGCGACCCGCGGCACTTGCAGCAGCGCCGCCGCTGGACTGATGTCGGGGTCGAGGCCGCTGGTGGAGGCGGTCACCAGGTCGACCGGCACGGGGCGATCGGCGGGGGCACCGGCCTCACGCAGCGCCCTGACCCGGTCCTGCACCGCCTTCTGCAGGGCGGCGCTGGTGGGCCCCAGGTTGGAACCGGATGAGTTGTTGGCATTGTAGGGGTCAGGAGAAGTGGCCGACGGGCGCGGCCAGAAGTACCGGGCGTCGGTAAAGGGCTGCGCAATCAGAGCGGAACCGACGACCTTGCCGTTCCGTACCACCAGGCTGCCGCCGGCCTGGTGTGGGAAGAGGCCGGCTGCCAGGCCGGTGATGAGCAGCGGATAGACCAGGCCGGTCAGCACCGTGAATACCAGAACAATTCGCAGTGCACGCCACATGTTCTTACCTCCGTTACGTCAGATGCAACAGCACCAACAGCAGGTCGAGCAGCTTGATGCCGAGGAAGGGAGCGATGACGCCGCCGACCCCGTATAGCAACAGGTTGTCGCGGAGCAGAGTGCTGGCGGCCACCGGCCGGTACCCCACGCCCCGCAGCGCCAGAGGTATCAGCGCCGGGATGATCAGGGCGTTGAAGATGACGGCCGAAAGGATGGCGCTCTGTGGAGTTGCCAGGTGCATGACGTTCAGCACGCCCAGCTGTGGGTAGACCGTGGCGAAGGCGGCAGGGATGATGGCGAAGTACTTGGCCACGTCATTGGCGATGCTGAAGGTGGTCAGCGCACCGCGGGTGATGAGCAGCTGCTTGCCGATTTCTACGATGTCGATCAGCTTCGTCGGGCTCGAATCCAAATCGATCATGTTGGCGGCTTCCTTGGCAGCCTGAGTGCCGCTGTTCATCGCTACGGCCACGTCAGCCTGGGCAAGTGCAGGGGCATCGTTGGTGCCGTCCCCGGTCATGGCAACCAGCCGCCCACCGCTCTGGTACTCCCGGATCAGTTTCAGCTTTGTCTCGGGTGTCGCCTCCGCCAGGAAGTCATCCACGCCCGCCTCGGCGGCGATGGCTGCAGCGGTCAGTGGGTTGTCGCCGGTGATCATCACTGTCTTGATGCCAATGCGCCGCAGCTGACCGAACCGTTCGCGGATGCCGCCCTTGACGATGTCCTTCAGGTGAACGACGCCCAGGGCCCGGCGGCCGGCGACATCGCCTTCTGCCACCACCAGGGGGGTTCCACCGCCCCGGGCGATATCCTGCACCGTTTGCTTCACCTGATCGGGCAAGTCATTGCCGAGCCAGGCCCTCACGGCATCAGCCGCGCCCTTGCGCACCTGGCGCCCGGGCAGGTCGACGCCGCTCATCCGCGTCTGCGCCGTAAAGGGCACGAACCCTGCATGAAGCGACTGGACCTCCCGGCCGCGCAAGCCATGCTTTTCCTTTGCCAGGACGACGATGCTGCGGCCCTCTGGCGTCTCATCGGCCAGGGAGGAGAGCTGGGCGGCGCTGGCCAGATCTGCCTCGGTCACACCCGCCGCCGGCAGAAAGGCCACGGCCTGTCGGTTCCCCAGCGTGATCGTGCCCGTCTTGTCCAGCAGGAGCACGTCCACGTCGCCTGCTGCTTCGATCGCCCGGCCCGACATGGCGAGAACGTTGCGGCGAACCAGCCGGTCCATGCCGGCGATGCCGATGGCGCTAAGCAGGCCGCCGATGGTGGTCGGGATCAGGCAGACCAGCAGTGCCACCAGCACCGTGACCGTAACGGGGGAACCCTGGCCCATGGCATTGACGCTGAAAATGCTATAGGGCAGAAGCGTAGCGACGACCAGCAAGAAGATGATGGTGAAGCCGGCCAGGAGGATGTCCAGGGCGATCTCGTTCGGGGTCTTCTTCCGCTTGGCCCCCTCGACCAGGGCAATCATCCGGTCCAGGAAGGTCTCGCCGGAGTTGGCGCTGATGCGGATGACCAACCAGTCGCTCAGTACGCGGGTGCCGCCGGTGACGGCGCTGCGGTCGCCGCCGGACTCCCGGATCACCGGTGCCGATTCGCCGGTGACGGCGCTCTCGTCCACCGAGGCCACTCCGACCAGAACCTCCCCGTCGCTGGGGATAAACTCGCCGGCCTCCACCAGCACCACGTCGCCCTGCCGCAGCTTGCTGGCGGGAACCACTGTATGCTCGGCGTCGCGCTTCGGCTCTTTGAGCAGTTTGGCCATGGTGTCCTTGCGCGCCCTGCGCAGCGAATCGGCCTGGGCCTTGCCGCGGCCCTCAGCCAGGGCTTCGGCGAAGTTGGCAAAGAGCACCGTGAACCAGAGCCAGAGGGCAACCAAGCCGACGAACCGGGGGGACGCCTCGCCATGGCCCAGCAGCGCCTGTACGAATAGAACGCTCGTGAGCACAGAACCGACCTCGACCACGAACATGACCGGGTTGCGGACCTGCCGACGCGGGTCGAGCTTTTTTAGGGAGTCTGTGAGCGCCTCGCGGTAGATGGACCTTTTTACGGTAGCACCTGTGGCAGCCACTAGAAAACCCTCCCCTGCAGCATTAGAAAATGCTCAACCACAGGGCCGAGGGAAAGGACAGGCAAGAAGTTGAGCGCGCCGGCGATGATGACCACAGCCACGAGCCAGCCGATGAAGAGGCCGTTGTGGGTGGGCAGTGTACCGGTGCCGGCGGGCACGATCTTCTTGGCGGCCAGCGAACCGGCGATGGCCAGAACGGGAACCATCATCCAAAAACGGCCGGCAAGCATGGCCACGCCGAGCATGATGTTGTAGAACGGAGTGTTGCCGTTGAGGCCAGCGAAGGCACTGCCGTTGTTGTTGACCGTTGAGCTAAAGGCGTAGAGCACCTCGCTCAGGCCGTGTGGCCCACCGTTGAGGATGCTCGCCCGCCCCGCCGGCAGCAAGACCGCCAGAGCCGTGCCGGTCAGCACGAGCAATGGCATGATCAGGAAGTAGAGGGCCGCCATCTTCATCTCATACGGCTCGATCTTCTTGCCCAGGTACTCGGGCGTGCGCCCGACCATCAGTCCAGCAATGAAGACGGCGATGATCGCCATGACAAGCATCCCGTAGAGGCCGGAACCAACACCGCCGGGGGCCACCTCGCCTAGGTGCATGCCCCAGAGCGTCACCAGCCCCCCGAGCGGCGTCAGGGAGTCGTGCATGGCGATGACGGAGCCTGTGGAGGTCAGCGTGGTGGCGGTGGCAAACATGGCGGACTCCGTCGGCCCAAAGCGGACCTCCTTCCCCTCCATGTTGCCACCGGCCTGTGCGACACTGGCCCTCTGATCGGCGCCCGCCGCAGTGAGGACCGGGTTGCCGTGCACCTCAGACCAAACATTGCCGCCCATCGAGAGGGAAGCAATAACCACCATGGCGATCAGCACGGCCACACCCTGCCGCCGGTCCCCCACGAAGGC
>CALMNP010000427.1 GCA_937868875.1 uncultured Bacillota bacterium
CGCGGCGCGGCGCGCGCTCCGGGGCGGGAGCGAAGCAGTAGGAGAATCGGCAGAACGGGTCAGGGGAAACACCTCCGGCACGAGGGGCGGCGACGCGGCTGCCGGGCCGGAGGGCCCTTAGGCCGAGCCTAAGGGGTGACCACGACCGTCCGGCCGGAGACCAGCACGGGCTTGTCGCTGTCGCCCAGGGTCGCCCAGACGTAAACGTAGTAGGTGCCCGGGTTCTTCAGGTGCTCGGGGAGCAGGTCCACCTGGAAGTGCTGCCCGTTGACCTCCACCGGCTTCGGTGAAACGTAGCCGGCCTGGAAGTAGTTGACGGTGGGGGCGGGCTCCGAGTACGAGGAGGTGTGGTTGAGCTGGTCCACGGTCATGGGGGAGACGTCCGCCCAACCGAGGGAGACGGCGAAGAAGCGGACGCCCTCGTCCAGGGTGCCGGCGACATGCAGGGACTGACCGGCCCTGGCCTGAAGGGGCAGGGAGTCATAGGCGCCGTACCGGTCGACGAACTCCTGGTCCAGATAGGTTCCGCCGTGGCCGTCCGTGGCCAGGCCCACGCCCAGGTGGGTGTGGGAGGGAGTCAGGATGTTGGCGCGGTGGCCCGGGCTCTTCATCAGCCCGTCCTCCTGGGAGATGATGCGGAGGAAGTCCGGGGCCGGGTATTGTGCCGCACTGCCGCCTTCAAACCACATCTTGGCCAGGTTCTCGGCCACATGGTCGGCGCCGCCGGCCTGGGTGTAGCGATACCCGGGGAGCTGGCCGTCCAACCCCCAGTGGCTGAAATAGCCGGCCTGGGCCATCTCCTGCGCATGCGCCCGGCCTGTCCGGGCGGCGGTGTCGTCCCACTGCACGGGTTCCAGGCTGTTGGTCAGGCGGTCCAGGTTGACCAGCTGCAGGGTGTAAAGCTCCAGTTCCGAGAGGGTGGGAGCATGTCCCAGCCGTGAGATGACCGCGCTGCGCGTCTCCGGTTCGTAGAGCACCTGGGCGCGGAACGCCTCGGAGACGAAGCGGACCGGGACGAAGGTCCGATCGTTCTTCACTTCGGCAGGAGCGTCCAGGGATACCTGCTTGCCGTTGATGTAGGCGACGGTGGACCCCTGGGTCAGCCTGACCTCGGTTGAACCATCCCGAATCACCACATCCAGCGGGCGCTGCGGCGACCAGTCCACGGCGGCTCCGAACGACTCGGCCGTAAACCGCAGGGGCGCCATGGTGCGGCCGTTCTTGGCGTAGGTGGAGGCGTCCAGGGGCATGGCGGTGAGGCCGACTCCGGCGGCGGCCACGCCCTGCCGCAGGGTGACCACGTCCAGCGTGGGCGGCTCGGGGGAGGGAGAGGCGGCCTGGACCAGGTTCGGGGACATCCACAGGCTGATCAACAGCGCCGCGGTGAGGGCGCCGGAGAGAACGAACGGTCTGCTTGGGCGCACGGGCCTCATTCCTTTCCGGGGGGCGCCACGGCCGGCGACCCCTGTATTATCAAAGTTCTTCGCTCTGGTTCGTCTTCCTCTGGCCGTGGCCCCGGCACTTTTCACCAGTATCCGCCTTCCGCCCCGCCCGGGGCCTGTTTCCGACACAGGCAAAGGCACAGGCCTTGCAGCCTGTGCCTTCTGCGTCATCCAGCGACGCCCCGCGGCCGGTTCCTATTGGTATGCGTTCATGCTGATGCGAAGACAGAAGGACTCCACGCACTTGAGCTTCTTCTTGTCCGCCATCAGGTGAGGTACTCCTCCGCCTTCCTGGCCACGCGCTCCGTAGCCTCCAAGTCCGTATCCGTGGCCTTGCCGGCCAGGCGCGCCAATTGTCTGGCCGGGGACTTCTCCAGGGTGGAGATGCCCATCGCATCGTACATCGGGTCGTATCGGGTGACCCCTTCCGCTACTTTCATCGACCCCAGGGCCACGGCCAGGAACGAGCCGAGGCCGGACCGCCTGGTCATGGCGGCGGCCCCCAGGGCTACCATCATGAGGCCGCCGGAAACGCGCAGATATGCGTCCATGGTGCCGATGTTCTGGTCCATGTGCAAAATGCCCCCTCATCCCGTTTGACAATAGTCTGCCCCACCCGACGAAGGTCATGAAGACGGCCGGGCCGATGACAAGAATCGTCGGACCGCGTCCCCAAGGAACTCGTTCATCGCTCGTTCACCATTTCGCGCTATACTAACTATCGAAGGAAGGAGTGGTCGCTTGCATCCCATTCTCTTCACCGTTCTTGGCTTTCCGGTGCGGGCCTACGGCGTGATGATCTCGCTCGGCGTCGTCTTCGGCCTGTTGCTGGCGCAGCGCGTGGCGCGGCGCCTCGGCCGCTATGTAGACGATCTCTATGACTTCATCCTTTACGCCTTCGTGGCGGCCCTGGCGGGCGCCCGCCTGTGGGAGGTCGCGTTCAGTTGGGGCTACTACGGCAAGCACCTGGCGGAGATCCCGGCCGTCTGGAACGGCGGTCTGTCCATCCAGGGGGCCGTCCTGGCTGGCGCCGTCGCCGCCTATGTATTCGCTCGCAAGCGCCACCTCAACTTCTGGGAACTGGCGGACGTGGCGGCGCCGGGCCTGGCCCTGGGTCAGGCCGTCGGCCGCATCGGCTGCCTGCTGAACGGCGATGCCTACGGCAAGCCCACCGGCAGTTGGTTCGGCGTCGTGTACGCCCCGGGCACGCCGGCCTACGAGGTCTTCGGCCCGCAGCGCCTGTGGCCGGCGGAGAGCTTCGAGGGCCTCTGGGACCTGGCGATCATGGGCCTGCTGCTCTACCTCTGGGGGCGCCGGTTCCGCCAGGGGGAGGAGAGCCCGGCTGCCGGCCGGTTCTTCCTGGCCTACCTGGGGCTGTACTCCTTCGGCCGCTTCCTCCTGGAGTTCCTCCGCGCCGACAGCCTGATGGTCGGTGGCCTCAAGGCTGCCCAGATCACCAGCCTGGCCGGCATCGCCCTGGCGGTCGGTCTGGACTGGTGGCTGCGCCGCAGGAGCCGGCCGCACGGCCCTGAGACCTTGATTGACAAGGGATTGCACCACGGCTAGGATGAAAGGGGCGTCCCACTTTTTGGGCTTTCTACCCTGAACTGCGAGGTGTTCTTCGCGTGCCCACCACCATGAAGGCCGTGCGTAAACTCACCCCCGGCCCTGGCGCCAGCCTGGTCACGGTGCCCGTACCGGAGCCCGGCCCCCTGGATGTCCTGGTCAAGGTGAATGCTACCTCGGTCTGCGGCACCGATTATCACATTTACTCCTGGGACCCCTGGTCCCAGGGGCGCATCAAACCTCCCCTGACCACGGGCCATGAGCTGGCCGGCGAAGTGGTGGCGGTGGGGAGCCAGGTCACCACCCACCGGGTCGGTGACTTTATTTCGGCCGAGACCCATATTGTCTGCGGCCACTGCCAGCAGTGCCTGACGGGCCAGTACCACGTCTGCCAGAACACCCGCATCCTGGGAGTCGACACGGACGGCGCCTTCGCTCAATACCTGTCGCTCCCGGCCAGCAATGCCTGGAAGAACGACCCGGACCTTCCCGCGGACGTGGCCAGCGTGCAGGAGCCGCTGGGCAACGCCGTTCACACGGTGCTGTCCGTACCCATTACCGGCAACGTCGTGGCGGTTACCGGCTGCGGCCCCATCGGCCTGATGGCCATCGCCGTGGCCAGGCTCTCCGGTGCCACCGCCGTTTTCGCCGTGGATGTCAACGATTACCGCTTGGACCTGGCGCGCCGGATGGGGGCCACCGAGGTCATCGACGGGCGGAAGGAAGACGTTGTTGCCCGGCTGCGCCGGCTTTCCGGCGGCGGCGGGGTGGACGTGCTGCTGGAGTTCTCCGGCAACCCCACGGCCATCAACCAGGGCCTCAAGGCCCTTCGTCCCGGCGGGAAGGCGGCCATGCTGGGCCTCCCCAGCCGTCCCCTGGAGATTGATCTGGGGAACGACATCGTCATGAAGGGTATAGAAGTCAAGGGCATCGCCGGCCGCCGGATGTACGACACCTGGTTCAAGGTGAAGGGCCTGCTGCGCGGCGGCCTGGACCTGCGTCCGCTGATCACGCACCGCCTGCCTCTAGAGGCCTATGAGGACGCCATGGAACTGATGCGCCAGGGCAACTGCGGCAAGGTCATCCTGTATCCGCACGGCGTGCCCAACAATTGACGGGAGGAGGCCTCATCGGTGGGTAAGGCCTTGGATTTTCTGGAAGCGGAACTGCAGTCCATCAAGGACCAGGGCGTCTATCGCCCCTTGCGCGAGGTGCAGTCGGCCCAGGGGCCGCGCGCCGTCATCGACGGGCACGACGTCATCAACCTCTCGTCCAATAACTACCTTGGCCTGGCCACCCATCCCCGCCTGAAGCGGGCGGCTATCGAGGCCACGGAGAAATACGGCGCCGGCTCCGGCGCGGTGCGCACCATCGTCGGCACCATGAGCCTGCACAACGAACTGGAGAAGCGGCTGGCCGAGTTCAAGCACGTAGAGGCCAGCGTTGTCTTCCAGTCCGGCTTCACCTGCAACTCCGGCGTCATTCCCGTGCTGGTGGGCGAGGGGGACGTCATCGTCTCCGACGAGCTCAACCATGCCTCCATCATCGACGGCGCCCGGCTTTCCCGGGCCAAGGTCACGCGGTTCGCCCACTCCAACATGGACGACCTGAAGCGCGTCCTCACGGAGGTTAAGGGGCAGTTCCGCCGCATCCTCATCATTACTGACGGCGTCTTTTCCATGGACGGCGACATCGCCCGGCTGCCGGACATTGTCACGCTGGCCCGGCAGTACGGCGCCATGACCTACGTCGACGACGCCCACAGCTCCGGCGTCCTGGGCAAGAACGGCCGCGGCTCGGTCAACCACTTCGGCCTGGACGGCCAGGTCGACGTGCAGGTGGGCACCCTCTCCAAGGCCATGGGCGTCCTCGGCGGCTACGTCGCTTCTACGCGGACGCTCATCGAGATGCTCTGGCACCGGGGCCGTCCGTTCCTCTTCTCCACCAGCCACCCGCCGGGGGTGGCCGCTGCCTGCATCGCCGCCATCGACGTCATGCTGGACGAACCCGAGCTGATCGACCGGCTCTGGGACAACGCCCGCTACTTCAAGGCCGGCCTGACGGAACTGGGCTTCAACACCGGCCGGTCGGAGACGCCCATCACCCCGGTCATCGTGGGCGAGGGCTCGCTGGCCATGACCCTCTCCGACAGGCTCTTCCAGGCGGGCGTCTTCGCGCAGGGCATCGCCTTCCCCACCGTCGCCAGGGACAAGGCGCGGGTCCGCACCATTGTCTCGGCCACCCACACCCGCCAGGACCTGGACGAGGCCCTGGCCGCTTTCGGCCAAGTGGGCCGCGAGCTGGGTATCATTCCGTCATGAGTGGGATCAAGCCGCCGGACCTGCAGCCCGTCAGTCCGTCCTGCCCCGAGCCGGCTCCCGCCGACGACAACCGGCTGACCGTCCGCTTCTGCGAGGCCAACCTCAAGGAGCAGGAGATGGCCGTCCGCATCCGCCGGGCCCTGGAGGCAGCGCCGGAGAGCTTCAAGTCCCGGATACGCCTGGTCAATGTGCGCTGCGCCGACCGCTGTAAGGAATGCGACACCGGTCCTCTGGTGGTCATCGGCCGTGACGCCATCGCCCCTGCCACGCTGCGTCGGGTGGTGGAGGAGGTCACCCGGCGCGTTGCGCCGGAGAAGCTGACCAAGAAGCAAAAGCAGGCCGCCAAAGCGGAAGTGGCCGAGGAGAAGGACGAACCGCTCGCCGACGAGATGTAGAACGCAATAGCAGGAGGGGCCAGACCAACTGGCCCCTCCTTTTTTGTTGCCGGCGTCCCGCCCCCTGTGGTCGCCG
>CALMNP010000428.1 GCA_937868875.1 uncultured Bacillota bacterium
CGACGCCCTACGCCCTGGCGCTGGCCTTTGTGGCAGCGGCGCTGAATGTGCGGGCGGGTGTTGCCCTGTTCTTCGCTGCTTACGCCCTGGGAATGGGGCACGGTGCGGGCGAACGCTTGCCTACGGGTCTTCCGGCCTGGGCAGAGGTCCTGCTGGCTCTGGCCGCCTCCGCCGCCTTCTCGGGGCTTCGCGTTGCGGGTTCCGCCCTGGCCCTGATGTGGGCGGTGCAGGCAGCGGACGACTGGCTGGATCGGGACGAGGACGGACGGTGGGAGGCGTCGTCGGTGCGCTGGCTACGCTTGGGTTGGGCCGCGCTGGGCACCCTGCTGGCCCTGGCTCTGGACCCGGGTCTGGCGCTCTGCACCATCCCGGCCGCCCTGGCCGTCTGGAACCTGACGCGCAAACAGGAGGTGCATCAGGCATGATCTGGACCATCACCGCCCTGGTCGCGGGGCTGACCTGGGGGTTCTGGCTGGGCCGGCGCTTCGGCGAGGAGGACGGCCGGAAACGCGGTCTGGCTGAGGCTCCGCTGGAACTGAGGGAACGGGCTCTGGAGGGGGACCGCTGTCCGGTGTGCGGAAGCGCCATTGAGGACGTGCCGGCCTCGCCGTCGGGTCAGCCCTTGCTTCAGTGGGAGCAGGCCGAGTCGTGACCCGGTTCGCGGCACCTGGTCACGCCCCTGGCCTGACAGGTGCCAGAGCCGTGTCTTGCTGTCGCCGCCCTGGCCCACACGCTCCAGCCAGTACAGGGAGCCGTCGTTTCCCTGCGGTTCTTAGGTGGCGTCCCAGACCTTGCGACCGCCCGGCGCGGGGGAGGACCTTTGCCGCCCTCTCCGGTTCATTGGAGACCAGCGCGTCCCGGGGGATGAGCCTGGGCTCACCACCACCGACCTGCTGGACCAGCAGGCCGTCGGAGACCCGCGTCAGGTATTCCCCATGGCCCAGATAGCGACGCTGCCCGTTGCTGTCGCCCAGCCAGGTGGCCGTCTCCCAGCCATCCCCCATGGCGTAGGCCACTTCGGACAAGGGCAACGACCGTCCCGTCCGGGCTGATGACCCCCTCACCCATGCTCGACCGCCCGATCTGTCGCGGCTTGCCGCCCTGATCCAGGGCCCAAAGCCCTACCCGAGAGCCGACTGTGAAGACCATACCGTGGTGTGACGTGAGGTGACCACCTTCCCGATCGAGAGCGCCGGCCAGGCTGAAGGTACTTGCGAATCAGCCGGAGCACCCGCGGGTCTGCTACCTTCCTGGCTACTCGGGCCATCAGCTTGTCATGGTTCACCCGGTCAAAGAACTTTTCCAGGTCCATGTCCACCACCCAGGAGTAGCCCTCCCGAATGTAGCTTTGGGCCGCCTTCACGGCATCGTGCGCACTGCGCCCGGGCCGGAAGCCATAGCTGGAGGCAGAGAACTCCGCTTCGTAGATGGGCGTGAGCCGCTGCAGCAGGGCCTGTTGGATCAGGCGGTCCAGCACCGTGGGGATACCCAGGAGCCTCACTCCGCCGTCGGGTTTGGGGATTTCCACCCG
>CALMNP010000429.1 GCA_937868875.1 uncultured Bacillota bacterium
GGCAGAAGGGAGCCGTGCAGGTAGGTCCCCACCAGGTGCTTGTAGACGGCCCCTTCGAAGCCGTCCTGGCCGTTGTTCCCGCCTCCCTTGACGACGCGGCCCAGGGGGGCGACCCCCTCGCCCAGGAACGTCTTGCCCGAGTGGTTTTCAAAGCCGACCAGGGTCTGGGCCGGCCCGAACAGGCCGGTCTCGATGACCACGTTGCCGATGAGGCGCTTCGTACCGGCCTCCGTCCAGGCGTTGAGGACGCCCAGGCCGAGGATCTTCTGGCCCTCGGCGGTGAGGTAGTAGCGGCCGAGCAGCTGGTAGGTGCCGCACACCGCCAGCATGGGCACGCCCTCCTCCACCGCCCGGGCCAGGGCGGGGCCCTTCAGCCTCTCGAAGTCCTCGCCGATCAGCTGCTGCTCGCGGTCCTGACCGCCGCCGCCGAAGAGCAGGTCCATCTGGTCCGGGTCCATGGCGTCGCCGATGCCGATGAGGTGGACGCGGACGTCCAGCCCCCGCCAGCGGGCCCGCTGGCTGATGGCGATGACGTTGCCCCGGTCGCCGTACATGTTCATCTGATCGGGGTACAGGTAGCCGATGTGAAGCTGACGAGCTTCCACCGCTCTCAACCTCCAGGGGGCGGCCGTTTAGACCTCCCAGAACTTGCGGGCGTAGCCCATCTTCTGCAGAATCTCGCGCATCTCCAGCATGGCCGTGTAGGTGGGGAGGACGTAAAGAATCTCGCCTGGGCCGATGGAGCTAAGACCCATCTGCAGAGCCTGCTTCATGTCGCGCTCCACCCGCAGCAGTCCGGCATCAAGGCCGGCGTACTTCAGGCGCAGGGCCATGTCCTCGGCCCGCTGCCCGGAGGTGACTACGGACTTGACGTGGTCCTGCCCCGCCACCAGCATCTCAAAATCCACGTCCCAGAGCCAGGAGATGTCCGTACCGTCGGCATAGTTGTCGTTGATGGCGATGAGTAGTGTCTTCTGCTCGCGGGTCTCGTTGATGGTCCGGATGACCTCGTTGAAGCCCACTGGGTTCTTGACCAGGGCCAGGAAGACCTCTTTGTCGCCCAGCGAGATCATTTCCATCCGGCCGAAGTGGGACGAGAAGGACTCCAGACCGGCCTTGATGTTGGCCAGGGAGATGCCCAGGGCGTAGGCGGCGCCCGCCGCCGCCAGGGCGTTGTAGACGTTGTACAGGCCGGGGATGGAGATATGGGCTTCGAATTCGCCAGCCGGGGTGTGGACCGTGAGGCTGCTGCCTCGCGAGCCCTCGCTGGTGAGGCCGGTGAGGACTACCTGCGGGTCGGGCCGGGCGTTGCCGCAGCGGGGGCAGCGGAACTTGCCCAGGTGGGCGTAGTAGTAGACGTCGTACTGGTAGGGCTCGCCGCAGACCACGCAGTGCTTGGCCTCGGCCGTGTGGTCGACCTCGCGGCTCCCCAGCCCCGGCACGTCGATGCCGTAGTAGAGGGTCCGGGTGGGCGTGGTCCGGCCCAGGTTGGCCACCAGGGGGTCATCGGCGTTGAGCACGGCCACGCTCTCCGGCCGCATGCGCTCCAGACCGCGGCGGATGAACCGCACGGTGTGTTCCAACTCACCGAAGCGGTCCAGTTGGTCGCGGAAGAAGTTGGTGACCACCATGGCCTTGGGTGCCACTTCCTCGGCGGCACGCGGCACGGTGGCCTCGTCAACCTCCAGCAGGCCCATGTCCGTGCCGACCCGACCGCCGGCAGAGGCGGACTGCAGGTAGGCGGTGGTCAGGCCGGTGATGAGGTTGGCCCCGGCGCGGTTGTGGGTGAGGCGAAGGCCGGAGGCGGCGGCGACCTCGGCCACCATCTTGGCCGTTGTGGTCTTGCCGTTGGTGCCGGTAATCATCAGGTTGCCGCCGCTGACCTGGCGCGACAGCCGCCGCAGGACCTGGGGGTCGAGGCACCGCGCGACGCGGCCGGGCAGGCTGGAGCCCCCCCAGCCGAACAGCCGGGAACTCCAGACGGTCAGCTTGCCGGCCCAGAGGCTGAGATAGAATCGCATGCTTTCACATCCGAGGGGTTGTCCTTGGCAACAGGGATATTATAGCACGCGGGTCGGCGGCGCACCGTCTGCAGGTGCGCCAGCGTTGGCCCGGACTGCGGCGGACGGTCATGGTCGGGAGGAACCCAGGGACAGTTGGTTGAATAGGTTGACGGCATTCATCTTACCCGTTGGGAGGATTGACATGACCACCGTGACCCCCGGCACCGGCGCCGGCTCCAGCTACCCTGTCGACGTGCGTTTCGACTATCCGGAACGCTCGTCCCGCGGCCTTGCCCTGCTGGGCATCCTCATGCCCATCAAGGCCCTGCTCCTGATTCCCCACGTGTTCGTTCTGTACTTTCTCGGGCTTGCTTCCGTAATCGTCGCCTTCATCGGTTACTTTGCCGTCCTGTTCACCGGCCGTTACCCCAAGGGCATGTACGACTTCGTCGTCGGCGTCATTCGCTGGCAGACCCGCGTCAGCGCCTGGCTCATGAGCCTCAGCGACGGCTACCCGCCCTTTACGCTCCAATAACCTCAAGGCCGATGCAAAAGGGGCAGCACTCAGTGCTGTCCCTTTTCATGTTCTGCAGTGGCTCGTGCGGGACGGCGCCTGACGCCCTGATGGGGCCGGGACCAGCCCTCAGCCCTACCGGGCCGCGCCCACGCGCATGATGCTTACCGCGGCCTCGGCCCGCGTCA
>CALMNP010000430.1 GCA_937868875.1 uncultured Bacillota bacterium
ATGGCGGGCCCGAGAGGAATCGAACCTCCGACACGCGGTTTAGGAAACCGCTGCTCTATCCGCTGAGCTACGGGCCCGTGAAGGGGAGCGCCGGCTGAATCTGAAGCGCGGCGCCACCCAAAATGATAACCTATGCTGCAGAATCGCGCAATGTCGGGATCACCGAGCGGTTGGACAGCCGCGGTGCCGCCTTCCTACAACCGCACCTGGATCTGGCAGCCCTCCGGCTGGTAGGGGACGGAGACGGCCACGGCGTCGCCGTCCTCACGCATCCATTCAGCATCGGCGCCGTCGACCTGCACCTGACGGGGTGTGCCTGAGAGCCCGCGCAGGCGGACATGCCAGCGCCGCCGCTCTGGGCAGTAGGGGCCCTGGGATGCGCCCACCTGCACCGTGAGGACGCTGGAGTCCCAGGCAACGGAGATAGGCGTGCGGGCGAAGTCGCCCTGCTGGTAGCCTAGGCTATGGCCGTCGTCCTCGTAGAGCGCCGTCTCGCCGTTGCCGGGGAAGACCTCCAGGGTCATCTCGGGCGCGGGTTCCCCTGTATGCTGCCGCACCGGCCCCAGGGGGAGCACGGCGCCGCCGCGTACGTAGAGCGGCATGCGCTCCAGGGGCGCTTCGGCCACCAGGTGCCGCCCACCCTCCAGCCGCTCGCCGGTCCAGAAGTCGTACCAGACGCCGGCCGGCAGGTAGACCAGGCGATGGCGCGCCCCGGGCTGGTAGACCGGTGCCACCATCACATCGGTGCCAAAAAGGTACTGGTCGCTCAGGTTGACCGTGTTCGGGTCGTCCGGGTACTCCAGCAGCAAGGGCCGCATCACCGGCAGTCCGGTGCGATGGGCTTCCTCGAAGGCGCTGTAGGCGTAGGGCAGAAAGCGGTAGCGGAGGCGAATCCAGTCGCCGACGATGTCCTCGGTAGTCTGGTCAAAGGCCCAGGGCTCCTGCCGCCGGGTGTCAATGGCGCTGTGGTTGCGGAAGAACGGCGTAAAGGCGCCCAGCTGCGTCCAGCGGATGAGCAGTTCCGGCGTGGTATCGCCGCCGAAGCCGCCGGCGTCCGTGCCTACGAAGGGCACGCCGCACAGCCCCATGCCCAGGCAGGTGGGCATGGACTGCAGCAGGTGCTCCCACCAGGAGTGGTTGTCGCCCATCCAGACCGCGGCGTACCGCTGGATGCCGGCATAGCCGGAACGCGTCAGCAGGAAGGGGCGCTCATTGGGCCGCAGGCGGCGCAAGCCCTCCCAGGTGGCCCGGTCCATGGACATCCCGTAGAGGTTGTGTACCAGGCGGTGCGGTCTGCGGTCGCCCTCCTCCCCTTGCAGCACGTCCAGCGCGATGGTCTTCCACTCGGGGCGCGGTGCATCGTTGGTGGTGAAGTTGGCCGGCTCGTTCATGTCGTTCCAGATGCCGGCAACGCCGGCGTCCACCAGGGGCTTGTGCTCGTCGCCCCACCAGCGGCGGGTCTCCTCGCGGAGGAAGTCCGGGAAGACGGCGGGTCCTGGCCAGACGGCCCCCACGTAGGGGACGCCCGCTTCCTTCTCGATGAAGGCCCTGTGCTCGAGGCCGCTCCTGTAGACGGAGAAGCCCTCGTCCGCCTTGACGCCCGGGTCGATGATGGGCACCACGTGGAAGCCTTCGGCCGCGAGGTCGGATAGAAGCCCGGGCGGGTCGGGGAAGCGGTCCCTGTCCCAGGTGAAGACGCGGTACTCGTCCATGTAGTGGATGTCCAGGTAGATCACGTCACAGGGGATGTCCTTGCTGCGGAAGGTCTGGGCGATCTCGCGCACCTCGGACTCCGGGTAGTAGCTGTACCGGGACTGCTGGTAGCCCAGGGCCCAGAGCGGCGGCATCTCCATGCGGCCGGTCAGTTCGGTGTAGCGGCCGACCACCTTCTTCGGGTCGGGGCCCAGAAAGACGTAAAAGTCCAGATCCTGCTCCTCCGTGCTGAACGTGAAGCGGCCCGGGTTGGCCCTGCCCATATCGAAGCGCGTCATGGCCGGGCTGTCCAGGAACAGGCCGTAGGCCCTGCCCCCATTCAGGCCCAGGAAGAAGGGAATGGCCTGGTAGAGCGTGTCCTTGTCCGGCGTGTGATGCGGGTCGTCCGTGGCCCACTCGGCCAGGGCCTGGCCCGCCTTGTCCAGGAAGCCCAGTTTTTCTCCGAAACCGTAGTAGTGGTCGTCGGGCAGGCGCTGGGCGATAACCCTGGCCCCGTCAGCCCCTGATGTGAGGTCGGTGACAGTAAGGAAGCCCCGGCCGGTGTCGTCGGCAAACCCCAGGTTGAACGGGTTCAGGCGGAGGGTGGCGTGCACTTCGCCGGTGTCCAGCACGTAACCGCCGGCCTCGGAACGCCAGGCGGCGGTCAGGGCGGGCCAGTCGTTTTTGACCACGGCCCAGGAGGAACGTTCCGTCAGGGTGGTGGACGGGCTGAAGCGGACCCTCAACAGGTCGGGGGCCAGGGCGGCCACGGACAGCGTGCCGCCTCCGTAGGGTA
>CALMNP010000431.1 GCA_937868875.1 uncultured Bacillota bacterium
CCACCATGGACAGCTTTTCTTCAGCCATTGCTCCGTCCTCCTTGAAGTTGTGACTCGACTCACAATGATACACATACCCGTACGGGTACTCACTCCACCTTCATGCTACCCATATCACAAAGTGAGCGTCAATTAAGTTTTTACTTGCTTTAGCCGGGCGGAGAGCCGCGGTCTTGTCTAGCACAAAAGAGGGATCCTGACCATGCCGATCGGGCCTAAACGCAGCCAACGAAAACGGGCGACGGTGCCAGTCCCGTCGCCCACGACCTCTTTCTGCGGGTCCTAACTTGAATGCCGCAACTCCTGCAGGAGCCGCCGCAGCCGGTCGCCGCCGGCATCCGGACGAATCAGGTCCTGAGCTACATAAAGACGCTGGTAGACGGCTTCCTGAAGGGACAGGGCGCGCACCAGGGGGGACCATTGCGACAGGTCCGCCAGGCGGCCGCGCTCGTCCAACACTGAAATGCCCTTGGTGTAATGGTAATACGGGCTGGGGGCGATGCGGTCGAGGGCCAGGTGATAGGCCGGGTCAAGGCCCGCTTCCCGGGCGGCCTCCTGCAGCTCGTCCCAGAGGTCGGGCCGGCTGGCAGGATAGTCCAGATACTCGCAGAGGCGCCGGTCCAGAAACCGGTTGGCCAGGTCCGCCAGGATCGGATCCGGCTCCGCCTGCCACTCGCCGAAGGCGGCCACCAGCACCGCCTCGTCCAGGGCCAGGTATTCCGCCACTTCCAGGTCGCCAGGCTCCTTGTCGAGGAAGGGACGAAGGGGGCGGGGGACGTAGGCCAGGCGACCCTGCCGGTGGACCTCAAGGGCCCGCTGCAGAATCAGGTTGAGCAGAATGTCGCTGCCGCGGGTCACGGGGTGCAGGTAGACCTGCACGTACATCAGGTAGCGGGCCAGGATGTACTGCTCCACCGTGTGGACGCCGCTCTTCTTGATCACCACGGTCATGTCCCGGTCTCCGGAGGGTGCCGGACCCGATCCGGTGCGGTCACTTCCGGGGGAATAGGGACGGAGGGTGCGGATCAGCCGGTCCAGCTCCAGTTTGCCGTAGTTGACGCCGGTGGCCACGGCGTCCCGGATCAGGTAGTCAATGCGGTCGACGTCGAGCTGGCTGGAGATCAGGGCGGACAGGAGCCGGTGCTCGGAACGGCCGGCGACAATGTCGGCCACGTCCCGGCCGAACCGGCCGTCCACCCGGGCGAGCACCTGGGAGACCTGGGGATCCTCCAGAAGAATGCGGATGGTCCACTCCTCATGCCGGGTGTGAAAGGCGTGCTCCAGGGCGTGGGAGAAGGGGCCGTGGCCCAGGTCGTGCAGGAGGGCGGCGGCCGTGCCCAGGAACCAGAGGCGCTGATCTTCGGGCCAGTCCGCGGTGTTGCGGTGAAAGTGGGACAGCACCCGGCGCATCAGCTCGTAGGCTCCCAAGGCGTGGGCGAAACGGCTGTGCTCGGCGCCGTGGAAGGTCAGGTAGGACGTGCCCAGCTGGCGGATGCGCCGCAGCCGCTGAAAGGCCCTGGTGTTGATCAGGTCCCAGATGAGGGGATCGGACACGTAGATGTAGCTGTGGACCGGGTCCTTGAAGACCTTCTCCTCGGGGAAGCGCGTCAAGCGGGGCAGGGGCCCCACCTCCCGTGAATCAGGGCGCCGGCCCAGGCGTGGACCGGCGCCCCGGCGAGTCAGGGCAGGGCGCGCACGAAGGCCAGGACCTGCTCCACGTGCCCGTCCACCTTGACCTTGCGGTCGATGCGACGCAGGACGCCGTCCCGGTCGATGACAAAGGTGCTGCGTTCGATGCCCATGCGGGTCTTGCCATACATGGTCTTGGGCTTGATGACGCCGTAGCGCGCCGCCACCTCCCCCGCCTCGTCGGAGAGGAGCAGGAAGGGCAGGTTGTACTTGGCGACAAACTTCTCGTGGGATTTCATCGGGTCCTTGCTGACACCGAGGATGATCGTGTCGGACTGGTCAAACTCCGCCTTCTGATCACGGAAGGCGCAGGCCTCGGCCGTTCAGCCGGGGGTGTCGTCCTTGGGGTAGAAGTAGAGGACCACCTTGCGGCCGCGGAAGTCGTGCAAGGAGACGGTCCGGGCGCCCGTCGCGGGCAGGGTGAAGTCGGGCGCGGGAGCGCCGGCGGTGAGATCAGTGGTGTCGCTCATCAGCGTCCTCCTTTCCCGGGGTTACTTGTCCACGGGATGAAGAAAATCCTGCCAGGCGGTGGAGGGCAACGCACTGGAGCCTCCCCGGGCTGGCTGTCGCATGCGGGTCGGGAATATTGGCGGCCGCCCGCACGGGTCAGAGGAGGCTGTCGACGGTGCGGCGGAGCACGTCCGCCGAGTGGCGCAGGCGCTCCTTCTCCCCCTCATCCAGGGTGGGCTGAATGACCTGGCGCACCCCGGAGCGCCCGACGACGGCGGGAACGCCCAGGTAGAGGTCGGAGATGCCGTGGAAGTCCTGCAGCAGGGTGGAAACCGTCAGGACGGCGTTTTCGTCCCGCAGGACGGCCTCGACGATGCGGGCCAGGGCGAGGGCGATGGCGTAGTAGGTGGCGCCCTTCCGCTCGATGATGCGGTAGGCGGCGTCGCGGGTCTCCTCAAAGAGGCGGTCCCGCTGCGCCTTGTCGCCCGTGAGGGGCCAGTACGGGCTGGGTTCCGTCAGGCTGACGCCGGCGATGTTGCTGCGGCTCCAGACGGGCAGCTCGGAGTCGCCGTGCTCGCCGATGATGTAGGCGTGGACGCTGCGGGGGTCGATGGACGCCGCCTGGCCGATGAGGTAGCGGAAGCGGGCGGAGTCAAGCAAGGTGCCGGAGCCGATGACCCGCGAGGCCGGAAAGCCCGAGAGCCTGTAGGTCAGGTAGCTGAGCACGTCCACGGGGTTGGTGGCGACGAGAAGGATGGCCCGGGGGGCCCGCTCTGCCACCCGGGGGATGATCTCGCGAAAGATGGCGGCGTTCTTCTTCACCAGGTCGAGGCGGGTCTCGCCGGGCTTCTGCCCGGCGCCGGCGGCGATGACAACGATATCCGCCCCGCTCACGTCGTCGTAGTCCCCTGCTGAAATGCGCACGGGGGGTACAAAGGGCAGCCCGTGGTTGAGGTCCAGGGCGTCCCCCTCCGCCTTGGCCGGGGTGGCATCCATCAGCACGAGTTCACCGGCAAGGCCCCGCAGGACGGCGGTGTAGGCGAAGGTGGAGCCGACCGCGCCGCAGCCGATGACCACGATCTTCGGTCCACTGCCGGCGCCGGACTGCATTACATCAGCCATGTTCATACTCCTTTCCGAAAGGGGCTTTTCAGCCATGGGCCGGTCGTCGGAAAAGCTGGTCCCGGCCGTCGGCAGGATTGCCGGAGCGGAAGCCAGAAGTTCGAAGGAAGCGCGGGCAGCGAAGGGATTTCCGCCCCTGCACCCCCTCTTTCGGCGGACGGCCCGGACCTGCCGGGCATCGCCCCGCCTGCTCCGTTTACTATGCCACGTTTTCAGGCGGAAGTGGAGAGGGACAAGAGCTGCGTCCATCCCAAAGGGACGGCGGTGGCGCGTGGACAAGATAGAAACGTTGGGGGGACGGCCGTGACGAACCAGGTGGAGCTTGAGGCGCACGCCTTCGTCGACCAGGTCGAGGCGCAGGTGGAGCGCCTCTCGAAGGGCATCTCCGAAGCGTACTGGCGCGCTTCCACGGGTGGAGGCCGCGAAGCGGAGGAGCAGTACGCGCGGCTCCGGCAGGAGCTGATGGGGCTCTTCGCCGACGGGGATGGGTTTCAGCGGGTCAAGGCCTGGCGCAGCGATCGGGTGCAGGACCCGATTCTGGCCCGCCGGCTGGACCTGCTGTACAACGAGTACCTGGGCAACCAGATTCCACGCGAGACCATCGCCGAGCTGGTCCGCCGCGAGACGGAGCTGGAAAGTATCTTCACCAACTTTCGGGCGCTCTACCAGGGGCGGCGCGTCTCGGACAATGAGATCAGGCAGGTCCTCCAGAACGAGCAGGACGGCGATCTGCGCCGGCAGGCCTGGGAAGCCAGCAAGCAGATCGGCCGCGAGGTGGCGCCGAGACTCCTGGAACTGGTGGAGCTGCGGAACCGTGTGGCACGGGACCTGGGGTTCAGCGACTACTACGCCCTCTCCCTGGCCCAGCAGGAGATCGATGAGGCGGAGCTGTTCGCGATCCTCACCAGGCTGGAACGCCTGACGGTGGAGCCGTTCACACGCCTGAAGGCCGCGCTGGACCGGCAGCTGGCCGGGCGCTTCGGCCTGCCGGTGGAGGCCCTGCGCCCCTGGCACCTGGCGGACCCCTTTTTCCAGGAGCCCCCGGCGGCGCCGGACATCGACCTGGACCGCTACTTCGGCGGCAAGGACGCAGTCTCTCTGGCCCGGGCCTTCTACCGCGATCTGGGGTTGGACACCGCCGATATCCTGGCCCGCAGCGACCTCTACGAACGCGAGGGGAAAAACCAGCACGCCTACTGCATCGACGTGGACCGGCGAGGCGACGTGCGCATCCTCGCCAACATCCAGGACAACGAGCAGTGGACCTCGACCCTTCTGCACGAGCTGGGGCACGCGGTCTACGACAAATACCACGACCCTGCCCTGCCCTATCTGCTGCGCACCCCGGCCCACATCTCCAGCACGGAGTCCATCGCCATGCTGATGGGAGCCTTGACCAAGCATGCCGGCTGGCTGGAGACCTATGCCGGCACGCCCCGGGAGGAGGCCCGCAGCATCGGGGCCCGGGTGCGGGAGCACCTGGCCCTGGCCATGCTGGTCTTCGTCCGCTGGGGCCTGGTGATGGTTTACTTCGAGCGGGGCATGTACCGGGACCCGCAGCAGGACCTCAACCGCCTCTGGTGGGACCTGGTGGAGCGGCTGCAGCTGGTGCGGCGGCCGGAGGGCCGCAATGAGCCGGACTACGCGGCCAAGATTCACCTGGGCACCGCCCCGGTCTATTACCAGAACTACATCCTGGGCGAGCTGACGGCGGCCCAGGTGCGCGCCTCCCTGGCCAGGGAGGCGGCGGCGGTGGGAGGCTCAGGCGGTCCGGCCGGCTCGAACGGAGCCGGCGGTCCGGCCGGGGCGGGTTCCAACCCGGCCGACGTACTCGTCAACAACCCGCGCGCCGGGCGGTTCCTGGTGGAGCGCATCTTCCGCCTGGGCGCGCGCTATCCCTGGAACGAGATGCTTCGCCAGGCCACGGGTGAGCGGCTCAACCCCGATTACTTCGTCACCCAGTTCGTGGGCTCCGGCCAGAGCGGCTCGGATCACGCGGCGACGGAGGGCCGGGGCTGACCGTTGGACGGTCTGCAGTTCCTGGGCAAGTCCAGGCCGGCTGTCGCAACACGGACCCGGCGGTCTTCAGGGCAAGAGAGCCAGCATGTCGCGCACGTCGTCCACGACCCAGTCGGCGCCGGCCCTCTCCAGGGCGGCACGGCCGCCGTGGCCGTATGTCAGGCCGATGGTGGCAATTCTCGCGTTGTGGCCCGTCTGCACGTCCACCTCGCTGTCGCCCACCATCACGGCCGCTGCCGGAGGTACGCCGTAGGCCTGCAGAATCTCATGGATGATGGCCGGGTCGGGCTTGAGGCGAGGCGCGTTGCCATGCCCCAGGATGATGGGGAAGTAGGACTCGGCCGCCAGTTTCTGCAGTACCAGCCGGGTCACGGCCGCGTCCTTGTTGGTCGCCACGGCCAGCTGCTTGCCGCGGCGGCTCAGTTCGGCCAGAACCTCCGCCACGCCGGGAAACAGGCGCGTGTGGTCCACGGGGTGTTCGTTGTAGTAGGCGATGAAGTGCTTCAGAGCCTCCTCCGCCGCCTGGGCCAGTTCCGGGTCGGGGTGCGTGACGGGCTCTCCACCGCGCAGAGCGCTGGCGACCAGGGCGAGGCCCCCGTGACCCACGTAGCGGTAGATCTGCTCATGGGGCAGGGGCGGCCTGCCCATGACCTTCATGGCGTAGTTGGCAGCGACGGCAATGTCCTCCTTGGAGTCGATGAGGGTGCCGTCCGCATCAAAGATGACTGCTACGATTCCTGCTGGCACTTCGGTCTCCTTCCCCCTGGCGGCGCTCTTCTCCTGGACCGCCCACCGACGGACGGCCACGGCGATGTCGTCTACGCCAGGACCGCCCTGTCGTAGCTGAAGGCCACGCCCCGCACCCGCTCGAACTCGGAGCGGAGACCGCCGACAGTCAGGGACGACTTCTGCTGGCCCTTCACGTCCAGGACCACCTGGCCGTCGTGCATCATGAGGAGCCGGTGGCCCAGGGAGATGGCCTGGTCCAGGTTGTGGGTCACCATCAGGGTGGTGAGGCCCAGTTCCTCCGCCAGGCGGGTGGTGAGTTCCACCACGCGCTCCGCCGTGGCCGGGTCCAGGGCGGCGGTGTGCTCATCCAGGAGCAGCACCTGTGGCCGGGCCAGCGTGGCCATCAGCAGGGTCAGAGCCTGCCGCTGCCCGCCGGAAAGCAGGCCCACGCGGGTGCCCAGCCGGTCCTCCAGGCCCAGGCCCAGCACCGACACGCGCTCCCGCAGCCAGGCCCGCCGCTGGGCGCCCAGCAGGGGGCCAAGCCCGCGGCGCCCACCGCGGTCCGCCGCCAGGGACAGGTTCTCCGCCACCGTCATGTTCGGGGCCGTACCCTGGAGGGGGTTCTGGAAGACCCGCCCCACCAGCCGGGCGCGGCGGTGCTCGGGCAGGCGCGTAACGTCCTTGCCGTCGATGAGCACCCGCCCGCTGTCGGGCACGTACGTCCCGGCCACGGCGTTCAGCAAGGTCGACTTGCCGGCACCGTTGGAGCCCACCAGGCAGGCAAACTCGCCCGGCCCCAGTCGCAGCGAGACGCCGCGCAGGGCAGGCTTCTCCACCGGGGTACCCCGTTCGAAGGTATGGGTCAGGTTAATCAGTTCCAGCATGGGTCGCACTCCTTTTCAGGGTCGGGCGCCGGCCGCATCTGAGACGCGGACGGCCCAACAGGGGCTGGGCCGTCCGGCGAACGGGCTCAGGACGCCAGCCGCAGCACGCGCTTGAGGCGCGGCGTGGCCAGGGCCAGGATGACCAGCAGGGCCGTCATCAGTTTGAGGTCCGTCGGGGCGAAGCCGGCTCGCAGGGCGGCAAAGACCGCCAGGCGGT
>CALMNP010000432.1 GCA_937868875.1 uncultured Bacillota bacterium
CCCCCGGCGGCTCCCCGCCTCTCGTCAGCGGTTGCTCAGCCTGCTGACGCGACACGGCCGCCCGGGTGACCGCGAGTCAGATGACGCCATTCCGCTCCGCTCGACCCTGCCCCTCGCCTCACAGCGCGTCGGCCCAACCTGCGACGGCTGTGGCCTCTGCGCCTCTCTCTGCCCGACGGAGGCCCTGCGCATGGAGACCGGTGGAGACGCGCGCAGCCTCACGGTGCAGCCTGCCGCCTGTGTGGACTGCGGGCTGTGTATCCGCGTCTGCCCCCAGCACGCGGTCGAGCGCGGAACCCTCCCCACCCTGGAGCCGCTGCTGACTGCCGCCCGGGAAACCCTCTGGGTCACGTTCCAGCATACCTGCCCGCGCTGCGGCAAGGTCCACACCGACCCTGAGGAGCTTTGCGTCCCCTGCCGCAAGAGCCAGGGGCTCTTGGCGGATGTACAACGTCAGTTGTCGTACGAATACGGGGCCAGCCAAAGAAGTCCTTGAACGGGCATACAGTCCCAGGCCGGCCGTGCCGCCTTTACATCGCCGACCTGGGGCGGTATGCTCCAATTGACTCGGCGGGGTATCGCCGCGACGGCTTCTGTATCGGAAGGAGGGCTTTTCCGTGTTTGGCTTTCGCCGCCACCACCATCACTGTGGGCTGCTGACCCTGGTCATGGCTATCCTGGGTTTCAAGGCCCTGAAGCGCAGCCGCTGCCTGACGGACGAGGAGCGCGAGGAGGCTCGGGCCAAGAGCAAGCTCTTCCGCGCCAAGCTGCGCGAGGCGTGGCAGGTTTGGGAATCGGACGAGGAGAAGAAGGACGAGCAGCCCCCGACTGTCACCGAGGGCTAACCGGTCCTACCGGACGCGTTGGGCGGGGGAACGATCCCCCGCCCCGTTTCTTCACCGCCGACCTGCGTTCCCGCCAACCTGAGCCCCGGAGGTCGTGCCCTTGTTCTCGCAATTGCTTCGAGCCCTTCGCATCTTCCGCCTTGCTGCAGGCATTCTGCTGGAGTACGTCTGGCTGGACTTCTGGTCCGACCGCCGCAGCCCCGAAGCCAACAAAACAGCAGAGGCGCGTGCCTTCCGCCGCTGGGGCGCCCGCTTCCGGCGCGCCGCCCTGGAGCTTCAGGGCCTGATCATCAAGGTGGGGCAGTTCCTCAGCACGCGCGTGGACATGCTCCCGGACACCTTCACCAAGGAGCTGTCCCAACTGCAGGACGCCGTCCCGGGAGCGCCGTTCCCGGCCATCCACCGGGTCGTCGAGGGCGAGTTGGGGGCGCCGCTCCCGGCCGTCTTCTCTCGCTTTGAAGAAGAGCCGGTGGCCGCCGCTTCCCTCGGCCAGGTGCACGAGGCGGTCCTCAAGGACGGCCAGCGTGTGGCCGTCAAGGTGCTGCGCCCCGGCATCGAGCGCCTGGTGGCCACCGACCTGGGGGCACTCCGCCGCATCATGTGGTTCCTGAACCGCTTCACCCGCTTCGGCCGGCGCTTCGACCTGCCCGCCATCATGGAAGAGTTCACCGCCGGCGTCTACCGGGAGATCGACTACCGCCAGGAGGCGGACCACATGCGCCGCTTCCGGCGCAACTTCCAGGGGGTCCCCGGCATCGATGTGCCCGTGCCCGTGGACACCCTGGTCACCCGGGGCGTACTGGCCATGGAGTTCATCGACGGCTTCCGCCCCACCGACCGGACCGGGCTGGTCGCCGCCGGCATCCGGCCCGATCGCCTGGCGGAGCGCCTTGTCGACGCCTACCTGAAGCAGGCCCTGGTGGACGGCTTCGTCCACGTCGACCCCCATCCCGGCAACTTCATCATCCGCGCGGACGGCACGCTCGCCTTCATCGACTTCGGCATGATGGACGAGATCACACCGGAGGACCGGGCCAACTTCGCCCGGCTTACCCGTGCCGCTCTGACCCGCGACCTGGATGGGGCGGTGTCGGCCATCGAGGCCCTGGGGTTCGTGCGCCCGGGCGCAGATCCGTCCATGCTGCGGGACGCCCTCGGCTTCCTGCTGGACCGGGTCAGCGGCGTACCGCTCAAGGAAGGACCCGAGATGGAGGCCTTTCTGGACGACCTGCGTGACTGGCTCTACGAGGAGCCGCTGCAGTTTCCCGCCAAGTACCTGTTCCTCGGCCGCGCCGTGGGGCTTCTGGCCGGCCTGGCCACCAACCTGGACCCCGACATCCAGTGGAAGGACGTCCTGGTGCGCAAGGCCCTGCCGCTCCTCTCTCCGAACGGCAAGCCGCGGGCCAGCCGCGGCGGGGCCGGGGACGGCGAAGCCGGCGAGGCCCGGGATGGTGCGGGCACCGACGCCGAAACAGACGGCGAGGACGAGAGCCTCATGGCACAACTCCGCCGGCTGCTCGATGACCTCCTGAGCCCTGAGGTGAAGGCCACCCTCCAGGTGGTCTGGGACCAGGTCCGCACCCAGGGTCTGGCCCTGGTGCGGCTGCCCGCCCTGCTGGAGAGCACCCTCTCTCAGGTTCAGACCGGGGAGATTCGCACCTCGGTGGACCTCTCCCCCCTCGCAGACGAACTGGCCCAGGAGAGGCGCCTACTAGCACGCCTTTCCTGGGCGGTCCTTGCCGGGGCAGCAGCCGTCTCCGGCTCCATCCTGCGGGCCGCGGGCCTCCTTTCCGAGGGCCGGGTGGCCTGGGCCCTGGGCCTTGTGGCCCTCCTCCCCCTGGTCACCGGGCTGCTGTTCCCGGCCCGTCGCACGGGAAGCCGTCGCACGGTCGGCCGTCGCTACCGGAGCACCGGTGGCGGCGGTGGCGGCGGTTCGTCCCAGCGCCGGTGGGGTCCCGGCTTCCACGGCAGGCGCCGGCGTTGACCCACCAGCGCTGACCCGCCGGCGCTGACCCGCCGGCGGCCGGCCCTGGTGGCGCATCCCCCGATTACAGGACCGTTTGCCGGTCGCCTGAGGACTCCGACTCCAGGGCCCTCGCCAGCTCCCCCAGGTCCGCGAAGACCAGGTCGGGCTGAATCTGTGATGTCTCCAGGTCCTGCCGACTGGTCTCGCCGCTCAGGACCAAAATGGAGAGGATGCCGGCGCCCTTGCCCATGGCGACATCGGTATACAGCCGGTCCCCCACCATCGCCAACTGGTGCGGCTCCAGGCCGGTTCGGGCCATGGCCGCCCTGGCCATCTCCGCCTGCGGCTTGCCGATGACCTCCGGGTCCCGGCCGGTCGAAGCACGCACAAAGGCGATCATCGCACCGATGTCGGGGATGTACCCTCCCTCCACCGGGCAGTTGAAGTCGGGATGGGTGGCCACGTAGGGCAGACCCGCCCGCACCCAATCGCAGAGGCGGCGGAGCTTGTCGTAGGTAAGAGTGGTGTCGAAGCCCAGGACAGCCACATCGGCGGCGTCGTCGCTGAGCGCGAAGCCATGCCGCCTCATCTCGTGCTCCAGAGCCGGGGTGCCGACCACATAGAGGCGCGCACCAGGGTAGCGACGCCTGAGATAGAGGGCCGTGGCCTCCCCCGACGTGAACACCTTCTCCTGCGGCACAGGGAAACCCATATGGGCCAGCTTATCAGCGTAGTGCCCGGCATGCTGTGAGGAGTTGTTGGTGACAAAGAGGTAGTCGCGGCCGGTGCGGGCCAGGGAATCCATAAAGGGGCGGGAGCCCGGGAGAAGCCTGCCGCCTACATAGAAGGTGCCGTCCAGGTCCAGTAGGAAACAGCGGACCTGTCCCAGAGAGCGTTCTGCCAAGTTCAGCCCTCCCGCCGAATTGCGCCAGCCGATACTGATAGCAAGCCCGCCGTGTCATGCCAGACCTTGTGCCTTGCCAGACCTTGGGCTCCTCACCAACGTTCGGCATGCCGTCGCCTGTTTCCCTGCTGCTGCCCTGCACGGTATGAGGACCGCCGCGCACGCACGGCGGTCCTCCTGTGTTTGGCTCTGTTCCGTACAGGGGCGCCGTACAAACCCCCGTGCCGTGGGGGGCCGGCGACCTTTCCTCAGGATGCCGGCTCCCGGCGCGGAATCTGCCTGGGCTCCCAGTACTCCTCCCGGCCCTCGGCAATACGACGACTCGTCACATTTTGATTGGTTGAAGAATGGGCATTTTCACCCCAGGGCCGTAGCGGGTGGTGGCACCAAAGCCTTGCTGCGCCAGCGTCTGGACGAAATACGACGAATCGTCGCATTGCCGAGGGGCGAGGGGATATGGGGCCGAGGGCCTGAGGGGTCGAGGGCCTCAGGAGCCGACAAGCTGAGGAGCCGACACCCTGTTTGGCTCTGTTCCGTACAGGGACACCGTACAAACCCCGTGTGGTGGGGGCCGGCGACCTTTCCTCGGGATGCCGGCTCCCGCGCGGAGTCTGCCTGGGCTCCCACTACTCCTCCCAGCCCTCGGCAATACGACGACTCGTCACATTTTGATTGGTTGAAGAATGGGCATTTTCACCCCAGGGCCGTAGCGGGTGGTGGCACCAAAGCCTTGCTGCGCCAGCGTCTGGACGAAATACGACGAATCGTCGCATTGCCGAGGGGCCGAGGGGATGTCGGGCCAGGGACCGCGGGGCCGAGACCGCCAGGGCTCGCGCGCTATCAGTCCACAGAGTCGAAGCCCCCTGGATGGAGGGACGCCTGCTGCCCGGCATAAGGCCGATGCCGTCCAGCGCGCAGCCGCTGCCGCAGCAGCAGGGTGCGCACCAGTTCCTCGTGGCTGAACAGCTGGGGGAAGTTGCCCCACTGGCCGCCGGTGACCGGGTCGAAGTGCTCGGCCATGAGCAGCAGGTCGGTGGAGCAGCCCAGGCAGAGGTTAATGAGCCGATCGGCATCCTCTTCCCTACCGTCCAGCAGATAGTACTGGGCCAGCCAGAAGGTCGGCAGGTAGAAGGGCAGCCGGGCGTAGTCGTAGCGGGCCACGCCGCCGTCCATCACCAGTCCGCCGGCGGCGGTGGACTTCTCCATCTGTCTGACGGTGGAGCGGACGCGCGGGTCGTCGGGCGGGAGCAAGCCGTAGAACACCAGGGCCAGGGCCGAGATGTCCATGGGCGAGGCGTGATCGTAGGTACGAGCATACGCCTCACGGCCCGGGTCCCACCCTTCCTCCAGGACCTGACGGCGGATAGCCCCGGCGGTCTCGCGCCAACGCTCGACGTGCACGTCCTGGCCCAGGACCTCCGCGATGCGAGCGGCAGAGTCGAGGGCGGCGCAGCACAGGGCCTTGCCGTGCACCCAGTGGCCGAGGGAGCCGCGGATTTCCCAGATGCCGCTCTCCTCCCGGTCCCAGTTGGCCGCGATCCAGTTCGCGGCGCGTCGCACCCGACCCCAGCCATCCAGGAGAAGGTCGCGGTCGCCGCTCAGCTCATAGTGATGCCACAGGCCATACAGGATGTTGCCCTCGTTGTCCAACTGCAACTGCCCGGACGCGGCGTTGCCCAGGCGGATGGGTCCCTCCCCGCCCGGCCCTGCGAGGTCGGTCACGGCGATCTCCCTGGGGCCAAGCCCATCCAGGGTATAGAGCGGCTGCCGCCAGTGGCCGTCCTCCTCCTGCCTGGACAGGACCCAGCGGTAGAAGGCTGCGGCCTCTTCGAAGAACCCGGCCTCGTCCAGGGCCATGGCGCCATAGGCTCCGTCCCGGAGCCAGACGTAGCGGTAGTCCCAGTTGTCGCCGCCGCCCGGCACCGCCGGCAGCGAGGCGGTCAGGGCCGCCACCATCCCGCCCGTCTGGGCGTGCAGCAGCTGCCGCATGACCACAAGACTCCTGACGTAGGCCTGCCGCCACGCCGGGGGCAGGCCGGCCAGCAGGTCGGCCCGGCCGGCGCCCTGCAGCCAGCGTCGCCAGGCTGTCGCCTCCGTCTCGCTGGGCACTTCGCCCGTCGCCTTCAGGGAGGCCCGCATCTTCCGGACGGCCTGGTCCGAAGACGCCCCATCCGGTCCGTAGCCGACGATGACAGCCGCCTGGGCTGAAGCTCCTGGCGCCAAAGGCCCCACGCCTGCCGTCAGGCGGCCGTCGCCGCAGGAGGAGGGCGCTGGCCAGGAGGTTACGGACAGGGCGCCTGCAGCCGGCCACGTGCCACCGGTGAGCGCCACGTCCATTCCGAAAAGGTCGGACGAGACGCGTGAGCGTACCGGCAGGTGAACGCTTGCGACGGGCTCCGCCTGCGCTACCAGTGACCCCTCCCAGGGTGTCGCGCCGTGATTGGCAATGGTGACCTCCCGGACGAGGGTCTCGCCTCCCCAGGGCATGACGTCCCGGCACTCCAGGGTCAGGTCGCCGGCAGCCGTCCTGGTCACCAGAACGCCCGATTCCTCCCTATATTCCTGGCCCGCCGGCTGCAGGGACAGGGGATGCCCCTCCCGGTCCAACAGGCCCAGGGACAGCCCGCCACGGCGACGATGATGATGGCGGACTGCCACGCCGCACAGCCGTGCCGGCCCGGACCAGACCTCGTGTAGACCCGGCTCATTCCGGCTCAACCCGTGTTGCGCAGGCCTGCCGCAATGCCGTTGACGGAGAGCAGCAGGGCCTGGAGCAGCCCTTCCTCCTGGTCGCCCCGCCGCCAGCGGCGCAGCAGCTCGACCTGCAGGTAGCTCATCGGGTCGACGTAGGGGTTGCGCAGCACGATGGACCGGCGAAGGTGCGGCTGCTGCTCCAGCAGGTCCTGCTGGCCCGTCAGGGCCAGCACCGCCCGCCGGGTCAGGTCGAACTCCGCCTCGATGCGGCCGAAGACGCGACGCCCCAGCTCGGCGGGCTCGACGAGAGCCGCGTAGCGCCTGGCGATGGCCATGTCGGCCTTGCCCAGGGCCATCTGCAGGTTCTCCAGAAGGCCGGCCAGGAACGGCCACTCCCGGGCCATCCGCTGAAGCTGCCGCAGCCCCTCCTCCCCCTCCCCGTCGAGCACCGCCTGAACGGCCGAGCCAACGCCGTACCAGCCGGGCAGGAGGTGCCGGCTCTGGGTCCAGCCGAACACCCACGGGATCGCGCGCAGGTCGTCCAGGGTCCGGGCCCCGCCGCGCCGCGCCGGCCGCGAGCCAAGGGGCGCCTTCTCCAGCACGTCGATGGGCGTCGCCTGCCGGAAGTAGGCCATGAAGTCCGGGTCCTCGACCAGCTCGCGGTAGGCGCGGTGCGACGCCTCCGCCATCCGCTCCATGCGCTCCGCCCAGGCGGCAGGGAGTCCCCGCGGCCGCGGAGCGTCCTTGCCGCCCAGCTCCTCGTCGCGCCAGAGCGCGCTGGCCAGGGCGGTGACGACCTGCTCCAGCGAGCGGGTCGCCAGGGCCGGCAGCGCGTACTTGTGGGCGAGGACCTCGCCCTGTTCGGTGAGCCGGATGCGTCCCTGCAGAGTGCCCGGCGGCTGGGCCAGGATAGCGGCGCCGGTGGGGCCGCCGCCCCGGCC
>CALMNP010000433.1 GCA_937868875.1 uncultured Bacillota bacterium
GCTTCACCTTCTTCTTCGCCTTCCGCGCGGCCGGATCGGACTTCTTGCCGCCCATGGCGCCGGTCTCGATGTACTTCTTGGCGTTGTCCCAGGCGCCGCCGCCGGTGTTCAGGAAGAGTGCCAGGATGACGCCGGCGATGGTGGCGACCATGAGGAAGGCCGCAGCGGCCTCCGCCTTGAGCACCAGGCCGACCACCACCGGGGTGATGACCACCAGCAGACCGGGGAGCACCATTTCCTTCAGGGCCCCGCGGGTGACGATATCCACAGCGCGGCCGTAGAGCGGCTTTTGCGTGCCGTCCATGATGCCGGGCATCTCCTTGAACTGGCGCCGGACCTCCTGAATCACCACCTGGGCCGCCTTGCCCACGGCGCGAATGGCCGTGGAGCTGAAGAGGAAGACCAGCATGGCGCCGATGAAGGCGCCGATGAAGACCTCGGGCTTGCCGATGTCGATGGGGAAGTAGGTGGCGGCGGCCTTGGCGGCATCGCCGCCGGCCATGTACAGCTTCACCTCGTCAATGTAGGCGGAGAACAGCAGGAAGGCCGCCAGGGAGGCGGAGCCCACGGCGTAGCCCTTGGTCAGGGCCTTGGTGGTGTTGCCTGAGGAGTCCAGCCGGTCGGTGCGGCGGCGGATCTCCTCCGGAGCGCCGGACATCTCGATGATGCCGCCGGCGTTGTCGGTGATGGGTCCGTAGGTGTCCATGGCCAGGATGTAGGCAACGGTGGACAGCATGCCCATGGTCGCCACGGCCGTGCCATATAGTCCGCCGTTCGGCATGGCCTGACCGCCCAGCCAGTAGGCGGCATAGATGGCGGCCGAGATGACGATGACCGGCAGGGCCACGCTCTCCATGCCGACGGCCACGCCGGCGATGATGTTGGTGGCGGGACCGGTGATGGAAGCCTGGGCGATCTCACGAACGGGGCGGTAGCGGTACTCCGTGTAGTACTGCGTCAGCCAGACGAAGATGTAGCTCATCACCAGGCCGACGAGCGCCGCCAGGTAGAAGTAGAGGGTCTTCACCCCGGGGCCGGTGAGCATGCTGTTGACCACAAAGTAGAGGCCGATGGCAATCAGCACCGAGGTCACGAAGTAGCCCCGGTTCAGGCCGGCCATGGGGTCGTCGTCATCGCCCTTGACGCGCACGGTGAAGATGCCCACGGCCGAAGCGATGATGCCCATGGCACGGGCCACCAGCGGGAAGAGGATGCCGTTCACGCCGAAGACCGGGAAGAGGCCGACGCCGAGGATCATGGCGCCGATGTTCTCGGCGGCGGTGGACTCGAACAGGTCGGCGCCGCGGCCGGCGCAGTCGCCAACGTTGTCGCCCACCAGGTCCGCCACGACGGCCGGGTTGCGCGGGTCATCCTCGGGGATGCCCGCCTCCACCTTGCCCACCAGGTCGGCACCCACGTCAGCAGCCTTTGTGAAGATGCCGCCGCCCAACTGGGCAAACAGGGCCACGAAGCTGGCGCCGAACCCGAACCCGACAATCAGGGTTGGGGCGTGCTCAGGCCCCCGGCCCAGGACGTTGGCCACCACTTCATACAGGCCCCAGACACCCAGGAGGGACAGGGTGGTCACGGCAAAGCCGGTGATGGCACCGCCGCGGAGGGCCGTCTGCAATGCGTCGTTGAGGCTCTTCTTGGCCCCCGCCGCCACGCGCAGGTTGGCGTTGACGGCGCTGTACATCCCGATGTAGCCGGAAATGCCGGAGGCCACGGCACCGGTGATGAACGCTACAGCCGTGTAAACCCCCTCACCGGGCTTGGAAGTAAAGAAAAGGATGACGGCCACCACTACGGACAGGCCGTAGATGGTCTTGTACTGGCGGGCCAGGAATGCCATGGCCCCTTCTTTGATGGCTCCGGCAATTTCCTGCATCTTGGCGTCGCCGGTGTCTCGCCGGGTTACGTCCCAAATCAGGTACCCGATCAGGACCAGAGCGAGCAAGCCGGAAAGCGGGATCAGGGATACCAAGTTCATGCTCTCTCCCCCAGCAGGTATTGGAAGGCACGTGATATGGTAAGGTCCATTCCAGTGAAACACAAGAACCTATCCGTGAGCGGTGGACAGGTTGGGGCGACCGGCCAAAACAAAATGGCAGTTTACACGCCTGCCATTATCTGGGTTGCAACAGCTCAACAACCCCCTTCGCCAAGTTTGCTTCCTACCCTGCTTTACCCTTGGCCGCGGCCAAGCTTGGACAAAAAGGCGCCGGTCCTGTTGGACCGGCGCCTAGCTGTGCATAGTTAGCCCTTAATGAGCGTGAGCGATATCGAGGTGACCATGAAGGCGATGGCTAAACCGGTGGTGACTCGGCTTAGAATCTCGTCCATGCCCTTCTTCTTGCCGAAAACCTGCTCGGCCCCGCCGGCGATTGCGCCGGACAAACCTGCGGCCTTACCGGACTGCAAGAGTACGGTGGCGATGAGCCCAAAGGCCACCAGAACATGAATAACGATGAGGAACGCGTACAACCTTTCCTGCACCTCCCCGCAACACGCTCCTGTATTGTAGCACAAGCGCCAGGCTTGGGCAATAAATTCAGCCTCGTGAAGGGTATTTGGGGGTTGCAGCGCCCATCGGCGGCGGCCGTGAGCCGATCAGGCGCCCAGACGAGCCCGGTGCTGGCGCATGTAGTCCAGTACCACCCGGTCGATGAACGCATCTTCGCGCTGCCGCTCCTCCAGGTTCTCTGTGCCGATGTAGGCCAGGAGCGCCTTCTTCGTGGCCTCGTCGTAGGCGCCGGTAGGCTCTTCCTGATAATACCCGGCAACCCGAAGGATGCCCTGCAGTTCCCGGGCCAGGCCCTGGTCGATGGGCATCAGGTCCCTGGGGTCCGTCTTGTAGAAGTAGAGCTTGTACAGGCCCAGCAGCCGCCCCAGTTCCTTGATGGGCTCGGCGTGGTCGTCCACGCGCAGGTCCACATAACGGTCGTTGAGCCCGCCGTACCCACCCTTGTCCTTGACCACCAGCAGAGCCGCCGACTGCCGGCCGCGCCGGTCGCCGCCGGCGTCCTGGGCGGCGTCCAGGGCCGTCACCAGACGCTCGGCCAGGCTGCCCCTGGCGGCCTGGAAGGTCTCAGCCAGGGCGGCGACGGTGGCCTCGGACACCAGGATGTTGCCCTGAGCGGCGAAGTTCTGGCCGGCAACGCCGCCGGCCCAAGGGAAGCAGTCCCGCCCGGTGAAGGTGGCGGACCGGCCCTGAGCGTCGACCAGGCCCACCTGCCGGTGCTCCCGGTGGGGGTCGGCGGCGAGGAGCTTCTCCATCGTCTCCTGGGCGGAAAGGCCTTGAGCCATGTGGGCCAGGCCGGTCGGGCCGAAGGCGGTGTTGGCGAAGGAC
Organism: uncultured Bacillota bacterium; assembly: GCA_937868875.1. Classification (GTDB taxonomy): domain Bacteria; phylum Bacillota; class Sulfobacillia; order JAMDAP01; family JAMDAP01; genus JAMDAP01. The sequence continues at coordinate 3,350 of CALMNP010000433.1, forward strand.
TGGGTGGCGACGGCTCCAACCCCGGCCTGAGCCCAAGGCACCACGGCGCCGACGGCCAGGAACTTGGACTGGACGCCGATCCCCCACTCGCCGGCCTCCGGGTCGTAGCCGACGATGGAGAATGTGCTGACGAAGCGCGGCAGACGTTCCAAGACGGTCTCCTCCTTATTCAGGCCCGCAGGCGTGGGTCGAGGGCGTCCCGCAGGCCGTCCCCCAGTAGGTTCAGGGCCAGCACCACCAGGAAGATGGCCAGGCCCGGCAGCACGGACTCGTGCGGGCCCACCCGCATGAAGTTGCGTCCCTCTGACAGCATCACGCCCCACTCTGCCTGGGGCGGTTGGGCCCCCAGGCCGAGAAAGCTCATGCCGGCGGCCGCCATGATCATCCAGCCCACGTCCAGCGTAGCCGCCACCAGGATGGGGGACAGGCAGTTGGGCAGGATGTGCAGGGCCAAGAGCCGTGCGTCGGACAGGCCCAGGGCGCGGCCCGCCTCAACGTACTCCTTCTCCCGGAGCGACAGGACGCTGGACCGCACAATGCGGGTGTAGTACGGGATGCCCACCACCGCCACGGCCAGCATGGCGTTCATGAGGCCCGGCCCCAGGGCGGCGATGACGGCGATGGCCAGAAGCACCGCCGGGAAGGCCAGCAGCAGGTCGATGAGGCGCATCACCACGGAGTCCACGATACCCCGGTAGTAGCCGGTAAGCAAGCCCAGGAGAACGCCCAGGGTCATGGCCAACAGCACGGCGGTGAAGCCCACCACCAGCGAGGCCTGCCCTCCGTAGAGCAGGCGCGAGAGCATGTCGCGGCCCAGGTGGTCCGTCCCCAGCCAGTGACCGGGGCTGCCCGGTGGCAGCAGGCGGTGGACGAGGTCCGTGTCACTGGGGTTGTACGGCGCGATCCAAGGGGCCAGGGCCGACAGCGCAACCAGCAGCAAGAGCAAGACCAGGCTGCCCACGGCCAGACGGTCGCGGCGCAGCCGGCGCCAGACGTCGCGCCAAGAGCCGTGGGCCGGTTCGGAAGGGACCCCCTCCTCCCACTCGGCCTGTTCCTTCGCCAGCGGTTCGGTCACGGCGGTCCCTCCTTTATTGGTAGCGAATGCGGGGATCCAGGTAGGCGTAAAGCAGGTCCACGGTCAGGTTGACCAGGGCATAGCTGGAGGCCACCACCAGAATGGCGCCCTGCACCAGGGGAAAGTCCTGGGCCAGGATACCGTTCACCATGAGAAGGCCGATGCCTGGCCAGTTGAAGACCATCTCTACCAGCATCTCGCCGCCCAGCAGGTAGCCCACCTGCAGACCAATCACCGTCACCACGGGGATCAGGGCGTTTTTGAGCGCGTGTTTGTAGATCACCCACCGCTCCATGACGCCCTTGGCCCGGGCCGTACGAATGTAGTCCTGACGCACCACGTCCAGCATGGAGGAGCGCGTCATGCGGGCGATGACCGCGCCGGGCCCGCTGGCCACCGCCACGGCGGGCATGATGGCGTGCAGGAAGAAGTCGCCCCAGCTGGCGCTGCCCGGCGACTGCATGCCCGAGATGGGCAGCCAGCCCAGCCGCTGCCCCAGCAGAAGCTGGAGCAACAGGCCCAACCAGAAGACGGGAATGGAGAAACCGACCAGCATGCCCACCATGGAGCTGCGGTCCAGCAGGGAGTACTGGCGGGTCGAGGAGAGAACCCCGGCCGACACGCCCAGCACCACCGCCAGCAGGGCGCCGAAGAGGGTCAGCCAGGCCGTGGCCTGGAAACGCTGAAGCAGCAGAGGCAGGATCTCACGCTTGAGCTGGATGGACCGGCCCCAGTCTCCCTGGAGCAGGTTGCCCAGCCATCTCCCGTACTGGACGTAGAGGGGCAGGTCGAGACCCATCTCATGGCGCAGCCGGGCCAGGGACTCGTCGGTGGCATGGGGACCCAGCATGATGAGTGCTGGGTCCCCCGGCCTCAGGTGCATGATGAGAAAGACCGCCAGGCTCACACCGAAGAGAACCGCCGCCAGGCCAAGCAGGCGTCGCAGGGTGTAGGTCAGCATCGTTGCGCCTCCTTGCGGCGGGTCCGGCCCTTACGGCTGGACGTCTACGTTGTCAAAGCGGAAGACGCCGGTGGGGTGAAGGACAAAGCCCGTGATCTTCTTGTTCATGGCCACAATCTGGGTCTCGTGATCGATGGGCACCCAGGGGGCGTCGGCCATCACCATCTTCTGCGCCTGCTGGTAGAGCTGGGACCGCTTCGCCCGGTCGTTGCTCTGCTGCGCCTCCACCAGAATCTTGTCGAGGGCGTCGTCCTTGAGGAAGGCCTCGTTGAAGCCGTTGCCCGGCCACTGCAGACCGGAGTTGAGGATGTAAAGGAAGTTGTCCGGGTCGCCGTTGTCGCCCACCCAACTCATCTCATGCAGGGGCGCCACGTCGGCCGGGTTCTTGGCGAAGACCTTGTCCAGGTACGTGCCCCACTCAAAGGTCTGGATGTTGGCCTCGATGCCCACCTTCTGCAGGTCGGCCTGAATGGCGGCGGCCATGGCCGTCGGCTGCTGCATGCCGGAGCCGGATGACGGCACCCAGAAGTCAACCTTCAAGGGCAGCTTCACGCCTGCCTGCTGCAGCAGGGCCTTGGCTTTCTCCGGATCATAGTCGTACGCCTTGACTGAGGTGTCATAGCTCCAGAGCACGGGCGGGATGTAGTTTTCGGCCAGCACGCCGGTGCCCTTGAGGATGTTGTCCACGATCGCCTTGCGGTTGACGGCGTGGTTGGCGGCTTGCCGCACCCGCACGTCGTTGAAGGGCGGCTTTTGCGTGTTCATCACCAGGTACCAGATGTGCATGCCGGGCTGGTCCGCCACGGTGAAGCGCTGGTCCTGCTTGAGGCGGCCCACCTCGTCCGGCGGGATGTTGACGATGAAGTCCAGGCTGCCGGCCTCCAGCTCCGTCAGGCGGGTCTGATCCTCCAGCACCGGCCGGTAGACGATGCGGTCCACCTTGGGGGCGCCGCGCCAATAGTCCGGATTCTTCTCCACCACGATCTCCACGCCCGGGTTCCAGCTCACGAACTTGAAGGGGCCGGTACCGACCGGATTCTTGGCGATGTCCTTGCCGTACTTCTTGATGGCCTCCGGCGATACCATGGCCGCCGCGTGCATGGCCAGGTTGGCCAGGAACGGCGCGTATTTCTCCTTCAGCGTGAGGACTACCGTGTAGTCGTCCTTCTTTTCCACCTTGGCCACCTTGCCGAAGGTGAACTCGGCGTAGCCGAAGGTGCCGGTGTCATGGTAGGGGTGCTTGTCGTCAATCTGCCGCTCAATGTTGAAGATCACGGCGTCAGCGTTGAAGGGCGTGCCGTCGTGGAACTTCACGTTCTTCCGGAGGTTGAGGGTGTAGGCAAGACCGTCGTCTGAGATGTTGTAGGTCTCGGCCAGACCGGCCTCCAGTTCCGTGGAGCCGTCCTTGAACCGCAGCAACGAGTCGTACATCTCCATCGTGGCGCGGCTGGAGTTGTAGTCCGAGACCTGCGCCGGATCAAGGGCCGTGGGCTCCGCCTGGAGGCCTACGACAATGGTCTTGGCCTTGGCGGTGTCGCCGCTCTGCCCCTGCGGCGCCTCCTTAGCGCCGGGGGGCGTGCAGCCCGCGCCCACCAGCATGGCCGCCAGCAGCAAAACGCCTACCCACTTTGCGGTGCTTCCTGTCCTTCTCTGTCTCACTGCAATGCCCCCTTGTGTCTCTTTTGTCACTATTGGCTCCTCTTAAGAGGGAGAGGTTCTAGTGACTATTGGACATGGGGAGGGAAAGTCCTTCCCCACGTTAAGAGGGTAATACCTCACCTGTGCACAGACCGCGGACAGTAGGCGTGGGACGCGCCCCTCGGGGCCATAGCCGCAATACTCAGAACGCCGCCTCCGGTTCGTCAGTATACACAAAAGAACCTCCAGCCTTCCGGCTGGAGGTTCGAGCCTTACCACATATTCTGGGTGGGCCTGACTAGCGCTGCTGCAGGAACGCCTTCAGGCCCG
>CALMNP010000434.1 GCA_937868875.1 uncultured Bacillota bacterium
CCAGAGGACTTTGTCTCCCCCTGCCCCCAGGCCGCCCCGCGGCCACACCACCAGGAGCACCCCGGCCAGAGCCAGGCCCATGGAGCGCAGCCGCGAAGCTCCCGGCTTTTCGCCCAACAGCAGGTAGGCCCAGACCAGGGTGAACAGCGGGTTGCTGGTGATGATAATGGTCGACCGCGTGGCCGTGGTCCAGCGCAGGGCCTGATATTGCATGGGGAAGTAGGTGGTCACGCCCAGCCAGGCCAGGACCCAGAGCATGCCCCAGTCGCGCGGCGCAACCCGCACGCCTCGACGGCGGTAAGTGAGGGCGATGGGCGCAAAGATCGCTCCCGCCAGGAGAAAGCGCAGGGTGACCAGGTTGACGGGGGTCAGTTGCAGCAGGGCCACCTTGGCAGCCACAAAGGAAGCGCCCCAGAAGACGGCCACGGCAGCGAGCAGGAGGTAGGTAGCGGTCAGAGGCTTTGACGGCAACAAGGTCGCCTCCCATATGGCGGGGGTGATTCGACAAAAAGAGGGGGCAGCCCTTCTCTCGGGGCTGCCCCGGCTTGCGTTCCCGGCCAGAATTCCTCAGGCGTCAAAGAACAGTTCGAACTCCATGGGGTGCGGGCGCAGGCGGACGGCATCCATCTCCTCCCGCTTCAGGGCCATCCAGTTCTCCAGGAACTCGCGGTCAAAGACCCCGCCCTGGAGCAGGAACTCATGGTCCTCTTCCAGTGCGGCGAAGGCCTCCTCCAACGAGCCGGGCACGCTGCGCACCCGGGCGCGTTCCTCAGGCGCCAGCTTGTAGATGTTCTTGTCCAGCGGGCCGTAGCCTTCCTGCCGCGGGTCGATGCGGCGGAGGACGCCGTCCACGCCGGCCATGACCATGGCGGCGAAGGCCAGGTAGGGGTTGCTGGTGGCGTCCGGGGTGCGGAACTCGATGCGCGCCGTCTTGGGCGTGATGGCGGAGATGGGAACCCGCACGGCGGCCGAGCGGTTGCCCTTGGAGAAGGCCAGGTTCACCGGCGCCTCGTAGCCCGGCACCAGGCGCTTGTAGGAGTTGGTGGTGGGGTTGGTCAGGGCCAGCAGGGCGGGCGCATGCCGCAGAATGCCTCCCACGTAGTAGAGGCCCAGTTCCGAGAGCCCGCCGTACCCGCCCTCGTCGTAAAAGAGGTTGACGCCTTCCTTGCCCAGGCTCTGGTGAACGTGCATGCCGGAGCCGTTGTCGCCGAAGAGCGGCTTGGGCATAAAGGTGGCTGTCTTGCCGTGGCGGCGCGCCACGTTCTTGACTACATACTTGAAGACCAGAACCGCATCGCTGCAGCGCGTCAGGGTCAGGGCGCGGAAGTTGATCTCCGCCTGACCGGCCGTGGCCACTTCATGGTGGTGGCGTTCCACCTCCAGCCCGCAGCCCTGCATGACCGAGACCATCTCCGAGCGCAGGTCCGTCTGCTGGTCGGTGGGCGCGACGGGGAAATACCCCTGTTTGCTGCGGATCTTGTAGCCCAGGTTGGGGCCGTCGCTGCGGCCGGAGTTCCAGTGGGCTTCAGCCGAATCCACCTTGTAAAAGGAGGCGTTGGCCCGGCTCTCGTACTGTACCTCGTCGAAGACGAAGAACTCCGGCTCAGGCCCGAAGAGGGCCGTATCGGCTATCCCCGTCTGGCGCAGGTACTCCTCCGCCTTCTGGGCTATGAAGCGAGGGTCCCGGTCATACCGCCTCATCGCCGGGTCATACACGTCGCAGATGAGGGAGAGCGTGGGAGCCTGAAGGAACGGGTCGACAAAGGCGCTCGCCGGGTCCGGCACCATCACCATGTCGCTCTCCTCGATGCCGCGGAACCCCCGCAGACTGGACCCATCAAAGGCGATGCCCCGCACGAAGGTCTGCTCGTCAAGCTGGCCGGCGGGCACCGTCAGGTGCTGCCACGTCCCCGGTACGTCCACCAGTTTCAGGTCCACAAACTGAATGCCCTGCTCACGGATCATGTCCAGAACCCGGGCCACCTGGGCCTTCTGGCTCACTGCCACCACGGATTAACCCCTCCCTATGGTTCAGGCCCTGGGCCCTGTCTTGTGGCCCTTGCCTCTTCCTTCGTCGTCAATCAGCCGCATCAGCACCGCCCGATTGGATACCGGATAGAGCGACGTCAGCCGCATATCGCGGGTGAGTGTGGGCGGCGCCTCGGCCATGAGCGGGTCGTCGCCCCGGGCGCCGGCTCCCCTGGCGTTGTCTCTGGCAGCGCGCCGCTCCAGGTGCTCCCGCGCCTGGGCCAGAGTCAGTCCCCGCCCCATCAGGGCCCTGACTTCTTTGAGGCGATCCACGTCCGCAGCGCTGTATAGTCGCTGCCGGCCGGCGGTCCGCTGCGGGGTGAGCAGGCCGTTGGTCTCGTAGTAACGGATCTGCCGGGCCGTCAGGCCTGTCAGTTGTTCAGCGATGCCGATCGGATAAAGGGCCTTGCTGTCCTTCCCCTGCACAGTTCCACCCCCTCCGAGGTCTGTCAGGAAACCTGACAAAACCTTATGTCTGGCTCATTCTACTCAGCCCACCAGGGGCGTGTCAACGCCTTGTCAGGTTTGTTTACAATTGGGGCGGCCCCGGACCCGACCGGCCTGTCGCTGCGGCCGCGAGGAGCCCCGCCTGTCGCAAAACGTCGTACGAATCTCGCCGGGTGGGGAATACGCAGGACTTCCCCGGCTTATACTAGCGACAGGGTTGATACAGGGAGTACGAGACATGAGCGAGAACTACGAGAAACTCTTCTACGAGGAAGTTCGCGAGAAGCGGACGGCCGCCACCGGAGTGCACGGGCTGAAGGGGAAGCGGGGTCTGGTGGGAAAGATGGTAACGCCCGCCGACGTCTCGCCGAGAAGTTATAAAGCGGCGCGGGACCTCGGTTCCTTTAACATGGTCGATTTCCTCAAGCGACTGTCGGAGGCGCCTGCCCTCAAGTCGGTCTTGCTGCAAAAGATGGACGAGGAGTACAAAAGCTACAGGCTGGCCACAGAGCGCACCCTGGACGGCGTGGCCGAATTGCTCTCTATGGCCCTGGAACCGCTGCGCGATGCGTTGCTGGAGATGGACGGGCGCCTGGCGGCCCTGGAGTCCATGGCCACCGGTGCTTCGACGACCGGCTCGCCGGCCGCCGGAACGACCGGGGAACGCCGGGACTCCCAGGCGTCCACCGCACCTCCCGTCACAACGCCCCACCGGGGTCGGGGACGCGCGGCCGCGGCGGCGGCGCCGGTCGAGCCGGCCCCGGCCCGCACCCGCAAGCCCCGCATCCGGTGGGGATCCAGCGCCGACGAGATTCGCCAGACCGTCCGGGCGCATGCCAGCGCCTTGTTGGCCCAAGGCCAGGAGCTTACGGTGTCCAACATCCAGAAACAGGTGCCCAGCATGCTGCGGTACCTCTACGGGGAGAAGGCCGTCTTCGAAGGCCTGAAGGGACTCATCCGCGACCTGGAGGAAGGCGGCCAGGCAGCAGCGGGGCTCTAGCCGCCTGCAGGCTCCGGCTGGAATGGCAGCCGGATCGTGAGCAAAACAGAGGCGCCGGCTCACCGGGGGTAACCCGGGAGCCGGCGCCTTCGATTCCTGGTCTAGCGTTAGCCGAGCCCCTGGGGCATCAGCCCACCCGCTCCTGCTGCCGCGGCAGGGGAGGCAGCATCTCCAGCAGGGACTCCAGGTCCCGGCCGGAGCGTGTCATGGATGGACCCGGCCGCCCGTCGCGGTTGACCCAGTAGGCGTGCAGGCCGGCGCCCAGGGCACCCCAGATGTCCGCCTCCAGGCTGTCGCCCACCATCAGGCAGCCCTCCGGGGCAACGCCCAGCCGCTCCGCGGCCAGGTGGAAGATGCCCGGCTCCGGCTTCAGCCTGCCGCAGGCGTAAGAGAAGACCACCGTCTCCATGAAGGGGCGCAGGCCCGTGTGGTCCAGAACCTCGTCCCCGGTCGGGCCCCAGTTGGAGACCAGGCCGATGCGGTAACCCCGCGCTCTGACCTCGGCCAGCACCCGCTTCGCCTCCGGGAAGAGCTCCCACTTGGCGGCGAAGCCCTCCATCACCGTGTTTACGTCAACGCCTACAAGGCGCGACAGGTCGGCATGGAAGGCGTTCAGGGCGTCGCGGCCAGGCATCAGGTCAATGCGATCGTTCAGCTTGGGCTCCAGTTCCCACACCCGCTCACGCCCGGCCTGCGGGCTCGGGGCCAGCCCGGCTGCAGCCATGGCCTCCCCTATCAGGCGGGACTCCGCCGGTCCATCCACCAGGGTGTAACCAAGGTCAAACAGAACGGCCTGAATCAAGGCATCACCCGCTCCTCTCCGTCGCCCTCAGCTGGGCCGCCAGGCTCTGTAGGCGAGAGCGTATCTCGTCCCGCACGCGGCGGAACACCTGCTGTATTTCCTCTTCCGAGCCCGTGGCCCGGGCCGGGTCGGGAAGCCCCCAGTGAAGCCTTTGCACCGACGGCGGCGTCAGCGGACAGCGCTCCTCGGCGTCGCCGCACAGGGTCACCACCAGGTCGAGCCGGTCAAAGGCGGCAGGGTCAAGCATCTTGGAGGTCTGTCCGGAGATGTCCACCCCGGCTTCCGCCATGGCCGCCACGGCGCGGGGGTTCACCCCCGCCGGCTCCAGGCCGGCGCTCTCCACCTGCCAGAGATCCTTCTCCAGGGCCCGGGCCCATCCCTCTGCCATCTGGCTGCGACAGGAGTTGCCGGTGCAAAGGAAAAGGACACGCCAGGGGCTGCCCGGGCGACCCGGACCGGTCTGTCTCACGCCTAACATCAGTCGTTCAGTTCCTTTCTCTCGCCCGTCACCATGTAGATGACCCACTCGCCCAGGTTGGTGGCGTGGTCGGCGATGCGCTCCA
>CALMNP010000435.1 GCA_937868875.1 uncultured Bacillota bacterium
TCTTCTTCATGTCGCGTCTGCCGCGGGACGGCGCCCTCTTCAATGAGTACCACGCCCTTATCGACGGGCTGGCCAACCGACTCTGCCTGAAGCAGAACCCTCATTGCGGACAATGTCCTCTGCTGGACCTCTGCCCTACCGGGCAGGCAAACGTCAAGGCAAGGGAGGTCCTTCATTGACCCTGCCGGTTCGCGTGGTATTCAAGAACAAGAAGAACTCTTCCGGCTGGATCAAGGACGGGGAGATCATCCTGGCCATCTCCAGCCGCCTCAAGGCCGGGGACCAGCAGAATCACATCGCTTCCCTGACCCGCAGGCTGCAGGCCATGGCATCGCGCCAGAAGCAGTGGAGCCCCCTGGAGATGGCGTCGGGACACATCTTTGAGGACCGGCAGCTGGCCGAGTTGGCCGCGGCCATCAACCAAACCCATTACGGCTTTCCCTTGGACCGCATCCGCTTCTGGCGGCAGAACAGCCGCTGGGGGAGCTGTATGGTGCACAAGCGCGAAATCCACATCTCCCACCGGCTGAAAGGGGCGCCCCTGCCGCTGGTGGAGTATGTGGTCATTCACGAGCTGTGCCATTTAAAAGAGCCCAACCACGGCCGCCGCTTCTGGCGCCTGGTGGCGCAGGCCTGCCCCGACTATCGGGAGCGCCGCCGCCTCCTCGCTGTTTACGGCGAGGCCGGGCTGGCCGGTGACGTTCCGGCCGCACCCACGGCCACCAAGGAGGAATCCATCCCTTGAATCGTCAGCACGCAGGGCTTCTCGGCCGGGCATTGGCCCCGCTTTTCACTTCACTGACTGTTACCGCGCTGCTCCTGGGCGGTTGCGGTAAGCCCGCAGCCACCAGACCGGCACCCGTCCCCGTGCCCCAGCCCCAGGCGAACGAGAAGGATCTGCCCTACTTCGTTCTGGAGCCGGGCTGGACGTACCAGTTCAAGGCTCCCGGGGGCGTGGAGAGCCGCCTGGAGATCAAGGACCAGGCTTCCGTCGAGGACCCGGTCTCAGGCCGCAAGGCCACGGGCTATCAGCTGGTCTGGGATGAGGAGACCATCATCACCGCCATTGACCAGGACTGGGTGGTGGAGCTGGGTGACGCCGGCGAGGGCGGAACCCTCATCTACCGGGCGCCCAAGCGCCGGTTCCCCCTTCATCCCACGGAAGGTCAGACCTGGGTGGAATCGTTCGAAGAGGATATCCAGGGCAGCGGCGCCTTTACCTACAGGGTGACGGGGTTCGAGACGGTGGAGACGCCTGCCGGCCGGTTTGAGCACGCGGCCAGAGTCGAGGTCTCCCTGGACGCGCCCAGCGGCCGTGACCAGTGGACCGAGTGGTATGCGCCCGGCGTCGGCCTGGTCAAGAAGTCCAGCGGTGTGGAACTGGTAAAGTTGGAGAAGCCGGCCCGCTAATAACAACGGCCGTGCTGCCGGCCAAGGCCGCCCACCTGACTAGATAAACATACGAAGGGAGCCAGCGGTGGACCCACAAGGGGTCCGGCTGGCTCCCTTTCCTGTGCCCCGAAGGGCCAGGAGCGACCGGCGGAGCGACTGTCGACACACAGCTGTGCACGTGGTGAGACGTGCGGTATTGGGTGCCTCGCCGCGGTCCGTCGGTCGCACTATTATAGTGCCCGGCCGGCCTTGATGTGATAAGTGGGAAACGACGGTCGTTCCACCTATTTTGAGCCGTCCGCGCCGTTCGCTCCCGGGATTTGTGGGGCTATAGGCAACATGCCTCGGCGGCTTCGCTCATAAGCTAGGGAAAGAAAGAACGCCCTGGCCCTGGGCGTTCCGTTTTGAGGAGGCAACCGTGCACCCACACTTGCGAAAGCTCGTTCAAAGAGCAGGCCTGCTGCTGCTGGCAGCAGGAATCGTCCTGATCCTTCCCGCCACCGCCGGGGCTCGGCCCGTCGGTCCGACCACGATTCAATTGGACGGGTTCAACCTCTACACGGATGTCCCGGCAGAGAGCAAGGACGGCCGGACCTTTGTCCCCATCCGTTTCCTGGCGGAGGCCATGGGGCTGCAAGTGGACTGGCTCCAGGACCAGCGTACCGTAATCGTTCGCCACGGCGCCGACACCCCGTTGCCTGTACCCGGTCCGGCGGACCTGCCGGCGGGAGCGCCTGACGACCAGGACATCAAGGTGCTGGTGGAGAGCCGGTGGATTCATCCCGACGTCGCTGCGTACGGACGAGACAACCGCGTGCTCGTGCCGGTCCGTTTCGTGGCCGAGGCCCTGGGGCTTGCCGTCGGCTGGGACCAGGACACGCGCACCGTTCTGCTGCAATCTGCCGATCCGGACAGCTCCTATCGACAGGCCCTGGGCGACCGGACTCCGCAACAGGTGTGGCTGGCGGACATGAACGGCGACAGCCGCAAGGACGTGGTTGCGGTCTTCGCCCCGGATCTGGCCGGCCCGGCCCGCGTCGCCCTGGCCCTGCGGTCGGAAAGCGGCTGGACCGCGGGGCCTGCAGTCGACCTGGCGGGCTTCGGCGCCCCCGTGCAGGTTGACCTGGTTCGCATTGCCGGCCGGCTGGGACCGCAGGTGCATCTGACGGACGGCAGGCAGGACCGATTGCTGCTTTATCGCTCGTCCGGTCGCACCTGGATCTTTCTCAACTGGGGGGTCTATCGCCCGGACCGCGACGTTCTCAGTGAGGCGCCGCCGCCGCCGGCTGACGGGAAGAACCGCGTCATCATCGCCAAGAGCCGGAACCTGCTCTATCTGTACCTCAAGGGTGAGCTGGTCAAGGTCTTTCCCATTGCCAGCGGCCGCTCCACCACCCTCACGCCGGTGGGCATCTTCCCTGTGGTCATCAAGGCCGTGAACCCGGCCTGGAAGAGTCCCGAGGGCAAGATCTTTCCCGGCGGCATCCCGGAGAACCCCCTGGGCAGCCGCTGGATCGGCATCTCCGTGGAGGGCGACGACGGGCTGCACTACGGCCTGCACGGCACCAACAACCCGCTCTCCATCGGCACTTACGCCAGCTCCGGCTGCGTGCGAATGGTCAACGAGCAGGCGGAGGATCTCTACGACCTCGTACCTGTGGGCACGCCTGTCGAGATCAGGCCCTGACCGGCCTTCACCCGATGCGATCGCCCAGGCTGACCTCGCGGTCGGGCTTGAGCAGGACCACGCCGCCTGCCTGGTCGTAGACGCCCAGCACCAGGACCTGGGACAGGAAGGTGGCGATCTGGCGCGGCGGAAAGTTGGTGACAGCCACAACCTGGCGCCCCAGCAGGTCCTCAGGGTGGTAATAGGCGGTGATCTGGGCGCTGCTGGTCTTGACACCCATCGGGCCGAAGTCGATCCATAGGCGGTAGGCCGGCTTCCTGGCCTGGGGGAAGTCCTTGACGTCGACGACTCTCCCCACGCGGATATCCAGGCTGGCAAATGCGTCAAAGTCGGCCACAGGGCTTCCTCCTTTATTCCTCGAAGGCCACCAGGCCGATCAACCCCGGGCCGCCGTGCACCATCAGGGCCGAGCCGGCGTCGGCGAACACGACTTCCGTGGCGGAGAAGCGCTCGCGCACCCCCTCAAACCAGGCCCGGGCCTCGTCCAGGCAGTTGCCGTGCATGACGGCCAGGCGGACGCGCCGTCTGCCGATGGCCTTCTCCATCAGGTCCGCCAGGCGGTCGAGAGCGCGGGGGAAGGTCCGCACCTTGTCGATGACCTCAACGGCGCCATTGGTCAGCGACAGAATGGGCTTGATGGCCAGGAGGGAGGCCAGCAGGCCGGCGCCGCGGGTGACACGGCCGCCGCGCACCAGATGGGTGACCGTGGGCAGCGCGACGAAGACGTGCACCCGTGTACGGGCTTCCTCCAGCATCGCCAGGATCTCGTCCTTGGCCTGGCCCAGGGCTGCCGCCCGGGCCGCTGCCATGGCCATGAAACCGAGGCCCATGGCCACCGTGCCTGAATCGAAGACGGTGATGTCCTGGTCCGGGCAGAGCGTGGTGGCCAACTTGGCCGTATTGACCGTGCCGCTGGCCGATCCCATGACGTGCAGCGAGATGATCGAATCGGCCTTGCCCTTGAGGCTTCGGTAGAAGTCGGCGAAGACGCCCGGGGCCGGCTGGGAGGTGGTCGGCGTCTCTCCCCGGTTCATCCGCTCGGCCATCTCCGGCGCCGTCATTTCCCGCCCGTCGGCGTAAGACTGGGTTCCGAACTGGACGTTGAGGGGCACCACCGTGATTTCATGGGTCTGGACCACATCGGCCGGGAGAGTGGCAGAACTGTCCGTCACAACGCGAACGGGCATAACTTGGTGCCTCCTATTAGCAGCTGGTGCCAAACATTATTCGACCGGGGAGCCTGCAATCCTCTTTTTGCCCGGGCCTCTCTCCTACCGCCGGGAATATGCGGCTGGCGCGGTGGACACCAATAGCGCTGGAGGTGGGTGGGCGTGCCCAAGCAGAGCCGCAAGGACCCTTCCACGGCCGAGGCCGTGGCGGTAAACCCGTCAGGGCGCCGTGGAGCCAAGGAAAAGAAGCCCAAGATCAAACTGAAGACCCCGATGGATTTTCTCAAGATGGAGATCGCCGCGGAGCTGGGGCTGGCGGAACGGGTCCTGGCCGAGGGTTGGGGCGGATTGTCCACGGCGGAAAGCGGTCGCGTCGGTGGGCTGATGACAAAGCGCATCCGCGAGACCAACGGCGCCATCCTCGACCAGGTCAGACAGCACTGGAGCCTTTAACCCCGCCTGGGGCCGCCGACCGGCGGCCCCTTTCGTCAAGAGCGCAGCAGCCCCTCATCCCTCGCCCTCGGAGCGTGGCTTCACCCATGTGCCTCCATCTGGTAACATGCCAGAGTAGAGGCAGGCGTCATACGCAGGC
>CALMNP010000436.1 GCA_937868875.1 uncultured Bacillota bacterium
CCTCCTGAACCTGCTGCCGCAAGGCGTTGGTCCGGTCGATCAGGTCACTGCACAGGGCGGCCAGTTCGGACACGGAGGAGGGCCTGGGCTGCAGGCCGATGCTCCCCGCCAGGGGCTGCCGACCATAGTTGAGGCCCCAGAGGAGAATGAAGGCCAGGTAGACGACGCCCAGAACGGCCAGCAGGGCGGCGAGGCGCCGCCACGCAGCTTCCCAGCGCCGGCCCTGCGGTTGCCGCGCGGCGTGCCGCATCGTGGCTACCAGCCAGGCCAGGGCCAGGAGGATCAGCAACTCCACCAGCACCTCGGCCAGTGAGAAGGGAACAAGGCGGGACACGGCGCTGAGAGCGCGCGCTATCCACGGGAAGAGGCCGCGGGAGTAGATGCGCTCCACCCAGGCGGGGGCCAGGGCCGCCAGGCGCTGCAGGCCTAGACCCAAGAAGAACAGAGCCAGCCCCAGGACGGCCACAGCAATCCCCCCTTGCCGGGACGGGTCGCCAGCGTTCCAAATTCCCCTGTGCCGGTCCCAACCGGCCCTGACAAGGGGTGTCACCCATGGATTACATAACAGTTCGAGGCGAGGCCACCGCCGAAGTGGTCATCAAGAAATCGCGCTTCATCGGTCACGTCTTTCCGGCCACTGATGAGGACGAGGCCCTGAGGCTCCTGGAGGCGGTTCGCACCCGCCACCGGGATGCCCGCCACCACGCCTTCGCCTACCGGCTGGGACCGTCGGCGCGGGTGCAGCGCATGAGCGACGACGGCGAGCCTCAGGGCACGGCCGGCCGGCCCATCCTGGAACTGCTCCAGAAGCAGGACGTCACCGACGTTCTCCTGGTGGTGACCCGCTACTTCGGCGGCGTGCTGCTGGGCGCGCCGGGCCTGGTCCGGGCCTACGGGGAGGCGGCTCGGGACGCCCTGGCCGTCGCCGGACGCGAGCGGCGGCGGGAGCTGTCCGTCCTGCGCCTTACCCTGGATTATACCTGGCTGGGCAAGGTGCAGCACGCGCTCGAGGAGGCCGGCGCCCTGACGCTGGACACGCACTTTACGGATCACGTCCAGATTCTGACCGCTGTCGAGCCTGCCGCGGCGGGGTCGCTGGTGAGGTCGCTGACGGACCGGACAGCCGGCCAACTTCAGGCGGAGACGGCGGGGACGCGGTTCGTGGCGGAGCAGGTCTGACGCAGCCCGGAAGAACGCGGCTGCGTGCCACTGTGGTTGGGCGATGCAGCCTGCGCACCTTCGCTCCTGGCAGGCGGCCGCCCCGCTGCGGCGGGAGAATTCCGGAGTTACAGACGCTCCATTCGTTGGATAGACTTCAGTGTGTGCTAAACAGAGCCGAACCCCGAGACGCTTTCAACAAGGCGCCCTGGGGGCGGGGGAACCACAACCGGGGTGAATCCGGCACGCAGTAATCGGCCGGTAGGGCAGAGGCAGCCCGAACCCGTCAGCTAACCCCGCAGGCTACGTGTCGGAGCGCCCACTTTCGCATGATGGGAGCCCCTGACGGGCTTCCTTTTTGTTTTTCCCCTTTTCTCGCCCGAGTGGTCTCCGTTGTGGGCGCTGCGGCAAACAGTCGGCAGAGAAGGGCATAGTAACTCGGGGAGGCACATCGTCATGGCAACACCATCACGCGAACTGATTCGCCGCCTGCAGCGAATCATCTACGGCCCACCCAAACGGACGGACCAGCAGGCGCGCGAACGGCTGAGCATTGCCGCCGCCCTGGCGGTATTCTCCG
>CALMNP010000437.1 GCA_937868875.1 uncultured Bacillota bacterium
TCGGCAAAGGAGTGCGTCACCACGGGGTACTTGCCCGGCTCCTGGATGGTGGTCTCAAAGAGCGACGCGCCTCCGGGCGGCACCGTATAGGTCTGGACGCCGTAGGCCGCGTTCTTGGGGTTGCCGTCCTCCTCCAGCCGATCGAAGATGGTGCCCACCACGTGGAAGGCCGAGAAGCGGTTGGGACCGGGGTTGGCCACATAGAGGCGCACGCGCTCGCCGGCCCGAGCCTGAAGCGGCTTATCCACGTACTGGTTGGCGATTCCGTTGAAGGCCATGGCCACAGGCTGACCGTATTCCATGTCCTTGAGGTCCATGGGATCCCGGTACCATTCATTCTGGACCAGCACGTACTCCCGGGCCGGACTCCGGCCCTCGGCCGGGTCGACGATGATGGCGCCGAACATGCCGTTGGCGATGTGCATCAGGACCGGTGCGGTGCCGCAGTGGTAGTCGAAGACACCCGGGTCGTTGGCCTTGAACTCAAAGGTCAGATCCTTGCCGGTGTCCACGCTCTTGAAGGCGGCCTGGGGCGAAATCCGCGCCGCGTGGAAGTCAATGGAATGGCTGGTGGCATCTCCGTTGACCAGGGTAATCTTGACCGTGTCTCCCTGGTTGACGCGGATGGTGGGGCCGGGAACCTGGCCGTTGTAGGTCCAGACCTCCCTCTTCCACCCGGGCGCCACCTCCAGGGACCGCTTCTCTACGGTCAGGCGCACTTCCACGGTCTTGCCCTGGGGCGGCCGGGGCGGGGCTTCCGGCGAGGCGATAACGGCAGGCTTGAGACTGGGGTCGGCCTGCACCGGCTGGTCTTTCTTCGCGTCCTGGGCGGAAGGGGCGGTCGTCGACGCCGGGGCCGCCTTCGTGCATCCTGCCAGAAGCGCGGCTCCCACCAGCAGCGCGCCGGCGGTGCGCGTGATTCGATTCAGCTTGGGCATAATGCCTCTCCTCCTGCTCTCTGTTGGGGAGATGAACGCTGCCGCAAGGGTGGCATTCGTCTTCAATTCCTACCGTAACCTGAACCGAGGGCGGCCACTGTGACCCACGTCACAGAGTCCGCGGGAAGGAACAGCCGGCTGAACAAAAAACCCGCCTTCTCAGGCGGGGTGATGTCTGCGAATTCGGCGCCTTCACATAGTGTGATCACGACTGCAACCGTGAATCAAGGCGCGTCTGGATATAGAGATCTTCGCGGCTCATAATCTCCCGGGCGCGGCTGATGTCCGTCTGACGGATGACGAGCCGAAGCAGACGCCGGCCGCGCATGACCGAGGCGCGGACGATGCGCGCCTCCACCCCGTTCCGCCGCAACAGGTGGGCTGTAGGGAGCAGCGGCCGATCGCTGCCAATGGCGCTCTGGACAGGGATCCAGCGGGGCTCCTTTGGCTTCCTGCGCGCCTGGCCGGCGGAGAGCGGCGACCGGGTCGGGACGCGGCGGGCCGCGCCGTCGGTAAGGCGCCAGAGCCGCAGACGGCTGCGATAGATCAAGTACAACGCTGCGGCCGCCAGGCCGAGCGGAATCAGCCTCTCCAGAACCACCATGGACTTCGCCTCCACTTGTTCTAAGACGGGTCGGAGTCTGCGTCTGGCTGCGGCCCCCCGGGGTCCCGGCGCGAGAGGAAGGCCCT
Source organism: uncultured Bacillota bacterium (assembly GCA_937868875.1). GTDB lineage: Bacteria > Bacillota > Sulfobacillia > JAMDAP01 > JAMDAP01 > JAMDAP01. The sequence continues at coordinate 1,629 of CALMNP010000437.1, forward strand.
GATCCTGGCAATGGCTCCCCCGCTCAAGTACCGGCTGAAAAACCGGACGCCCTCGCGCACCGTGGCGATGATGTCGCCGCGACCGGGCCATAGCTCCTGCACCACGTCCGCCGGCGTGTCGCCGAGGAGGGCGTCCAGGGCGAACAGGGCGACGGCCAGGTCGTCCATCTGCCCCAGTACCGGAACGGCGTCGGGAATCAGGTCCAGCGGGTCCACGAAGTAAGCCACCGCCAGGGCCGTGATCCACTTGGAGCGCCGCGGCACCCGCGGGTCGCGCAGGAGCCGCACCAGTAAGGCGAAGCTGTCCGGCACCAGGAGCAACCAGGGCACCAGTGGCCGAAGCCGGGCCGGCAGGCGACGATGCGCCTGTTCACCAACCTGGGCCTTCAACCGGTCGTAGAAGTCCTGGTGTTCAGGAACCGCCACGGCCGGGCTGTCGGGTCCGGCGGCGACTGCGGGCTCGTCTCCACCGCCGCCAGGCTGGGGCGTCACCGACGGGAGAGCGGCCGGTCCCGGAGCCTGCAGCGCCATACGGTCTCCTTCAGGCGAAACCACCGGCAGGTACCTCAGGTTCGTCAGGGAGAGGCGCAACAGTCCGGAATGGACTTCAATACCCGCCACTTCGAGCTGAACGGGGGTCCCTCCCAGGAGTTCCACCAGGTCCACCCGGACCTCCCCTTGGTGGTATGATACTCCAAGGACCGGCAGGCTATCGAGAACTTTTTTTAAGGCAACCTCTTTCATTATGGCGGGCATCAGACCAAGATTCGTAATGTCCAGACCCAGACGCAGCCGGCCTGCCCCTACTTCCAGCAGACGCACCTCGGCCTCTACAGGCACATTGAAACCCAACCCGGAGACCTTCAGGCCGGCGCGCAGCACGCCTTCCTCCAGCTGCAGCCGGAGGTCATCGAGTCCGGGCCGCTGCAGGAACTCCTCCGCCAGCCGGTTCAGGTCTTCCTCTGATAAGGCCAGGTCTAGCCGCTGGGCCGAGAGCATCAAGACCCCTCCCCCCGTTCCGTCCGCATCCCACGGTCGCTTTCCCCGGCAAGATAGCCTTCCCGCGGGAGTCTTCTTCTACAAGGTCTCTTGCCTGGAAAGCCTGCCAATTGTTGAATCTGTCGGTCTACTCTGGTATGATAGCGGCATAACTGCACAGGGAACTTGCTCGGAAATCGCTGAATACCTGGCAAGGGTAACGGGGGAACCACTCCTGGGTGAATCCGCGAGGTAGGGTTATTTTGAACCCGAACCCGTAAGCTAACTTCGTAAGCGTTCAAAAGGCGAGCTGAAGCCATAGGGCTTGGGCTTGCCTTTCTTTTTGTTTGTTTAATCTGAGTGCGGGGGTGCAGGCGCATGGCGTTGGGGGTATCCGCTGCGACGCGGCTTCTGGGAGTCACCCTGGTCCTCTACCTGGTAGGCGCTCTGGCCGGCTTGCTGCCGGCACAGGCAGCCTCGAACGATGGAGGACGGCTGGCGACCCGGCGACGGGCGGCCGCACGAGTGTCTCACGCCCTGTCCCTGCTCGCCGCTGTGACGGGTCTGGCCGCCGCGGCCGCGGTACTGCTGTCGCCGGGGCGTGAACTGACTCTCGGGCTCTCCCTGCGGCTTCCCTACTCCTTAAGCCGCTTGCGGCTGGACGGGCTCAGCGCGTTCTTCCTGCTGATCATCTCCGTCGGTTCCCTGTCCGCCTCCCTCTACGCCCCGTCCTACCTCCGTTCCTACGAGGGCCGCAAACCGACCGGCTGGCTGGCTTCCGCCTGCAACCTGTTCGTCCTGGCGATGGTCGTTGTCGTCACCGCCGGCGACGCCGTTCTCTTTCTGGTGGCCTGGGAGGTCATGTCCGTGGCCTCCTACCTGCTGGTGATGACGGAGCACGAGGACCCGGCGGTGCGTGGAGCCGGGTTCCTTTATGTGATCATGACCCACGCCGGCACGGCCTTCATCACTGCCGGCTTCCTGATCCTGATGCGGGCGGCCGGCGCGTCGGACTGGGCGAGCTTCGGCCTCGCGGCGGCGGCCATGCGCCCCGGCCTTCGCGACCTGGCCTTCGTCTTCCTTCTGGTGGGTTTCGGCACCAAGGCCGGCCTGATTCCCCTCCACATCTGGCTGCCGCGGGCGCACCCGGCGGCGCCCAGCCACGTCTCCGCCCTGATGTCCGGCGTGATGGTGAAGACAGCCGTCTATGGGCTGCTGCGCCTGGTGTTCGTGGTTCTGGGCGGGGGCCCAGGGTGGTGGGGACTTCTGCTGATGGGGCTGGGCCTGTCCAGCGCCGTGCTGGGGGTCCTCTACGCCCTGATGGAGTCGGACCTGAAGCGGCTGCTGGCATTCTCCACCATCGAGAACGTGGGCATCATCCTGACCGGCCTGGGCGCGGCGCTCTTCGCCCGCAGTCTCGGACTGGGGCCACTGGCCTCGGCCCTGACGGCCGCCGCCCTGCTCCACGCGCTGAACCACGCCCTGTTCAAGAGCCTGCTGTTCCAGGCGGTGGGTGCGGTGCACCACGCCACCCACACGCGGAACCTGGAGGAACTGGGCGGACTTATCCACCGCATGCCGCAGACGGCTCTGCTGTTCCTGGGAGGCGCTGCGGCCATCTCCGCCCTGCCGCCGACCAATGGCTTCCTCAGTGAAGTGCTGACCCTGAAGGGCCTTATTCACCTGGGGGCCTCGGCACCCCTGCCGGCTGCCAAGTTGGCGGCCCTGCTGGCAGCCACCGGCCTGGCCTTCGCCGGGGCGCTGGCCGCCGCGGCCTTCGTCAAGGCCTTCGGCATCAGCTTCCTGGGCTTGCCGCGCAGCGATCGGGCGGCGTCCGCCGCGGAGGCCCCTTTCGGCATGCGCCTGGCGATGTGGCTGCTGTTGGCTCTCTGCCTGGTCATCGGGCTGGTTCCGGGGCCGGTCCTGGACCTGGCCCGGAGCGTCGGCGATGCCGTGACCGGCGGGGTGGTCGGCGCGGCCGGCGTACCCCGTGCGCCGTTCGTGGGAAACGTCGCCTCTCTCACGCCCGTCCTGGCCGTCGCCCTGGTGCTGACCGCGGCCGTAGCCTGGTGGCTGGCCAGGGTCTGGTCCGGAGGGCGCCCGGTGCGGGTGGCCGAGCCGTGGGCCTGCGGCGTGGACCTCCAGCCGGAGATGCAGTACAGCGGCGTGGCCCTGGTGAAGCCCTTGCGCCTCTTCTTTCGCACCCTGCTGCGGCCGGAGCGCTCCGTGACCCGCGAGGACGCGGGCAGCCCGTATTTCCCCACGGTCGTCCGGTATGAGGCCTCACTCAACCCGGTGTACGAGCGCTACCTGTACGTGCCGCTGCGCCGCGGGCTTCTGGCAGCGTCATGGCAGCTCAGGCGCATCCAGACCGGTTCGGTCCAGGCTTATCTGGCCTACATCGTAGCGGCCCTGGCCCTGCTCCTGGTGTTGGCAAGGTAGGAGGCGAGAGGATGGGAACGTTGAACGGTCCTCTGATTCAGGCAGCGCAGGGGGCCTTGCAGGCTCTCCTGATTCTGGCCCTTGCCCCGGGACTGAACGGCATCATCAAGAAGTTCAAGGCTCGGCTCCAGAACCGGGTCGGGCCGCCGGTCCTTCAGCCCTACTATGACCTGCGCAAGTACTTCGCCAAGGAGCCGGTGGTCTCCCGGCACAGCTCCTGGATCCTGCCGATGGTGCCCTACCTGGCTCTGGCCGCCTACACGGTGGCGTCCGCACAGGTTCCGCTGCTGGGGTCCGGTGCCGGGGGTGACCTGCTGGCCTTCATCTACCTGCTGGCCTTGGCCCGGGTGGGCCTGACCCTGGGGGCCCTGGACACCGGCAGCAACTTCGGCGGCATGGGGGCCAGCCGTGAACTGGCCGTCAGCGTCCTGGTGGAGCCGGTGCTGTTCCTGTCCCTGGCGGGGCTGGCCGCATCCGCCGGCACGACGCGCCTGGGTGCCCTGGCCGCCGGTGGCGTCACAACCGGAGACCCCGGCCGCCTGCTGGGCGCTGCCGCCTTCGCCTTCGTGGCCATTGCCGAGATGGGCCGCATCCCCGTGGACAACCCGGACACGCACCTGGAACTGACCATGATCCACGAAGGCATGCTGCTGGAGTACTCCGGCCGGCATCTCGCCCTCCTGACCTGGGCGGCGGAAGTCAAGCAGTTTGCCGTATTGGCCGTGTTGGCCAACGTCTTTCTGGGCCTGGGGAGCTTCGGTCACGGGGCCCTGACCCTTGGGCTGTCCATCGCCGCGGTCGGCGTCCTGGGGCTGGCCTTCGGACTCATCGAGTTCCTCTTCGCCAAGGTGCGCTTTTTCCGGCTGCCCCGGCTGCTCGGCGCCTCCTTCCTGCTGGCCGCGCTCTCCGTGGTGACGGTTCTCTTCCTGGGGAGGTAACGCCATGAACACTCTGCTGTCCGCCGCGCTTCTGATTGCGGTCCTGCTTGTTGGAATGCGGCGCCTGGATCACGCCGCCATCGCCCTGGGCCTGCAGGCCGCCGCGCTGGGCGCCCTGACGGTGTGGCTGGCTGCCGCCGGGGGGACGCCCGAACTCTACGTGGCCGGCTTTCTCACCCTCGCTGTCAAGGGAGTGGCCATCCCCCTGGTTCTCCTCCGAGTCCTGAGGCGTCTGGAGCGAAAGGTGGACCCTCATCCGATTCTGGCGCCGGAACTGGCCGTAGCCCTGGCCGCTGCTCTGCTGGTCCTGGCCCGGGCTGTGATTCCGGTGGGCCTCTTCGGAGGCCGGTCGTTCGCCGACTTCCTCAGCTTCGGCAGCGGGATGGTGCTGGTGGGCCTGCTGATGATGATGACCCGCCGGCAGGTCATCGCCCAGGTCCAGGGGCTGGTCATCCTGGAAAACGGCATCTACCTCGCCGTGCTGGGGGCCACCCAGGGCATGCCCTTCGCCGTTGAACTGGGCGTGCTGTTTGACCTGCTGGTGGCAGTCCTGATCATGGGCTCCCTGACCTTCCGGATCGGCACAACCCTGGACAGCCTGAACTCAGACAGGCTGCGGGACTTGAAAGGGTGAGCCTCACGAACTACCTGGGAACGGCTCTCGTGGTGGCACCGGTGCTCACGGGCCTGACCGCCTTCCTGCCGGGCACAACCCGAAACCAGGGGCGGGTGAGTCTGGCCGGGTCCGCCCTCACCTTCGTTCTGTCCACAGCTGTCGCCCTCCAAGTCTTTACGGCGGGGCCGCTGGCTGAGTGGGGCAACGCCTTGCGCGTGGACGCCCTCGGTGCCTACCTCATTCTCCTCACCGGCCTCCTGACCACCCTGGCCGCCTTCTACACGCCGGCCTACCTGGAGACCGAGGTGCGGCACGGCCTGGTGGCGGCGCGGAGCCTGCGGCGCTACTACCTCTGGTTCCACCTGTTCGTGGGCACCATGTTCTGGGCCCTGACCGCCAACAACCTGGGGATGATGTGGGCCGCCGTCGAGGCCACCACCCTGGCCTCCGCCTTCGCCGTCGGCTTCTACGGCAAGCCCCACTCCCTGGAGGCCGCCTGGAAGTACATGATCATCTGCAGCGTGGGCCTGGCCTTCGCCCTGCTGGGCACGGCCGTGACCTACGCCGCGGCCTTAAACGCGCCGGGGGTCGCCGAGGGCGCCCTGGCCTGGTCGGACCTGGTCGCCGTCACGGGCCGGCTGAACCCCAGCCTGATGAAGCTCGCCTTCGGCCTGGTGCTGGTGGGGTACGGCACCAAGGCGGGCCTGGCTCCCATGCATACCTGGCTGCCGGACGCCCACAGCCAGGCGCCCTCTCCCATCAGCGCCACCCTCTCCGGCGTTCTGCTGGCTGTGGCTGTCCAGGCCATCCTTCGGTTCTACGTCCTGGTCAATGGGGCTGTGGGCCCGGGCTTCGCCGGCAAGCTGCTGGTGGGATTCGGACTGCTCTCCATGGCGACGGCCGTGCCCTTCACCGCCGTTCAGCGCGACCTGAAGCGGCTGCTGGCGTACTCCAGCATCGAGCACATGGGCATCGTCGCCCTCGGCATCGGGCTGGGCGGGCCGTACGGCCTTTTTGGCGCCCTCTACCATCTCTTCTTCCACGGCATCGGCAAGGGGCTGCTGTTCTTCTCCGCCGGCCAGGTGACGCAGGCCTACGGCACCCGCTACATGAGCCGCATTCGCGGCGCCCAGAAGGTGGCCCCCGTCGCCGGCCTGGGCCTGTTCCTGGGCACCCTGGCCATCACCGGCACGCCGCCCTTCGCCCTGTTCCTCAGCGAGTTCAGCGTGGCGGCCGCAGCCTTCAGCTCCGGCCGGACCTGGATCGGTCTCCTCTTCCTGGCCATTGTGGCCGTCATCTTTGGCGCCTTCCTGTATCACGTCGGGCACATGGTCTTCGGTGAACCGGCCGGACGCGTGCGCCTTGCGCCTCCAGCCCGCGGCAGCACATCCGCCTCGGTTGTCATCGTCGTCAGCCTGGTGGCCCTTGTGGCGGGTGGCCTGTTCGTACCGGCCACAGTTCGAAATGTCGTGGCCCAGGTGGGCCAGGTCCTGGGGGTGGGTTAGATGAGAGGGACGGTTTCCGCCATTCCGGCCGCAGCCCTTCCGGACCGGGTACGGGCCCTGGCCGAGGGCGGGGCACGGCTGGTCAGCATGGTCGGCACCGACGAGCGCCTGTCCGAGGGTTTCTACAACCTGCGTTACGTGTTCCGCCTCCCCTCGGGCGGGGTGGAGACCCTGCTGCTCCGCCTGGATCCGCAGGACACCACCTTCCCCTCGGTCACGCCCCTCCTGCCCGCTGCGCAGTGGTACGAGCGCGAGGTCCAGGACCTGCTGGGCCTGACACCCTTGGGCCACCCGGACCCGCGCCCCCTGGTTCTGCATGAACCCTGGCCCCGGGGCTACTACCCCCTGCGCCAGGACTTTGTGCCGCCGCCTCAGGAGGCCCTGGTCCCTGGTGAGGCGGCCCCGTTGCTGCCCAGCCCCCGCGTGGTGGGCGAGGGAACCATCGCCATTCCCGTGGGCCCCATCCACGCCGGCATCATTGAACCCGGCCACTTCCGGTTCGGGGCCGTGGGTGAGAACGTGCTCCACCTGGAGGCGCGGCTGTTCTACACCCACCGTGGCCTGGAGAAGCAGGCGGAGGGCAAGGACCTGGACGACGGGCTGGTGGTGGCGGAGCGCATCTGCGGCGCCTGCAGCGTGTCCCACGCCGTTTCCTACTGCCAGGCGGTGGAGGAGGCCCTGGGCCTCACCATTCCCCGGCGGGCGGCCTACCTTCGCACTCTCTACCTGGAGTTGGAGCGCCTCTACAACCACGTGGGCGACGTGGGCAACGTGTGCGCCGGCGTCGGTTTCGCCTTCGGCGTGTCGGGCGGCAGCCGCCTGAAGGAGAAGCTGCAGCGGCTGAACGCCGGCCTGACCGGCCACCGCTTTCTGCGCGGGGCTCAGGCCGTGGGAGGCGTCCGCAAGGACCTCTCCGAGGGAGAACTGGGACTGATGCAGACCGTCCTCGCCGAGGTGGAGGCCGAGTTCGGAGAACTGACGGAGGTGCTGTTCGCCAACACCTCCGTCATGGACCGATTCGCGACCACCGGCGTCCTGAAGCCCGACCACGCCCACGACCTGGGCGTGGTCGGCGTGGCCGCCCGGGCCTCCGGCCTGGCTCTGGACGCGCGGGCCGATTGGCCTCATGCGGCGTACGGAGACATCCCGTTCACCGTTGTCACCGAGCCGGCCGGAGACGTGCTGGCCCGGGTGCGGGTGCGCGTGCGAGAGGTGGCGGAGTCCCTGGCCATCGCTCGCGCCGCTGTCATAGGCCTACCGTCCGGCCCCATCCGCCTGACCCCCGCCGAAGTCGCCGCTGCCGCCCTGGCGTCTCGGGGGGCCGGCGAAGACCAGGTCGGCGACGGGGGCGGCCGGGGCGGTGACGGCCCGTATCGGACCGGCATGGGCATCACCGAGTCGCCTCGGGGCGAGAACGTCCACTGGGTGATGTTGGACCCGGATGGGCACATCGCCCGGCTGCGCGTACGCTCCGCCTCCTTCACCAACTGGCCGGCCGTGCCTCTCACGGTGCCGGGGAACATCGTCCCCGACTTCCCCCTGATCAACAAGAGCTTTGAGCTGTGCTACTCCTGTCTGGACCGGTAGAAGCGGAGGGTATGTCATGTGGCAGATGCTGCGCAAGAGCCTGTCTGTGGGCGTGGTGACGGAAAGGCCCGAGGCGGCCCCGGGCTCCGAAGCCGGCCCGGAACTGGCTCCGCTTCTGAAGGAACTGGATGCCAAGACCCGCCGCATTCTCGGGCGCTCCCTGCACATCCGGCACGTGGACTCCGGATCCTGCAACGGGTGCGACTTCGAAATGAACGCCCTGCTCAATCCCATTTACGACTTGCAGCGGCTGGGATTTGACTTCGTTGCTTCACCCCGTCATGCCGACCTCCTGATGGTCACCGGTCCGGTCACCCACAATCTGCGTCAGGCCGTCCTGCGGACGGTGGACGCTACGCCCTTGCCGCGTCTGGTCATGGCCCTGGGCGGCTGCGCCTGCGACGGCGGCGTCACCGCCGGCAGCTACGCCAGTTGCGGCGGCGTTGACAAGGTGGTGCCCGTCGACATCTACGTGCCCGGTTGCCCGCCCACCCCCGCCGACATCATCCGTGCTTTGCTCACTGCGCTGGACCGGCTTCCAGCGGAAGGCCGGGGTTGAGAAGGTTGGGGTCGAGCGATCAACTCGGAAGGCTGCAGCAGAAGGGCCCCGTCGCCGGAAGGAGTGGCGACGGGGCCCTTCTGGATCAGGGGAGCTATACGGACAAGGGCCTGCCCGCCAAGGCGGACCGATAAGCGGCGTCCAGCACCGCCTGCGCGCGCAGGGAAGAGTTGATGCCAGGAGTCAGCCTTGTGGCGGCATCGGTCGCCGTGGTGGCGCCCTCAAATCGCGCCGCGTAGGTGTTTTGCAGGAACCAAGAGAGCGAGGCCACATGGGCGTTGACGAACCAGCCGAGGGACAGCTTGGCAGGGGGCCACACGGAGAGCACCGTCCGCGTCGTGTCGCCGTCCAGGGAGCGGGTGTCGGACTTCAGTTCCCCTGCCCGTCGGTCAAACCAGCGCGGGAACTCCGGGTTGTCGGCACTGATCTTGAGGGAGCCGTCGCGACCAAAGATCTCGATCGCCGTTTCCTCCAGGCCGTCGCCCACACGGGAAGCCTCGATCATGCCGGGAATCCCCGAGGCAAGCG